>WGCB01000506.1 GCA_015494005.1 Caldilineaceae bacterium | reverse complement strand
TTGATCGAAGAGGAAGAGCTTCTCCGGGGCCACGGCCAGGGTGACCTGGTCCTCGGCCACCAGGTGGGCGTTGTCGTGGCGCACCACCGTGGTGAGGGGGACGCCCTGGGCCTCCAGGTAGATGATCATCTCGCCGCCCAGATCCTCCCGTAGGAGCACTTGGGCCGGGCAGTTGGGCAGGCCATCCCCAGCCTGGCTGCCCAGGAGCAGATCCTGGGGGCGGACCGCGGCCCGGACGGCCCGGGGAGGCGCTCCGTCGGCCTCCTCCAGCTGGACCGGGAAGCGGAAGAGCGGCGTCTGGCACCAGAGCTCCCCGGCCTGCTCCTCCAGCCGCCCGTCCAGGAAGTTGACCCGAGGGAAGCCCAGCAGGGCCAGGGTCTGGGCTCGCTGGGGCTGCCAGTAGAGCTCCTCCAGGGGGCCGGCCTCCAGGATGCGCCCCTGGTCCAGGATGGCCACATGCTCGGCCAGCATCAGGGCCTCGATGGCGTCGGAGGTGGTGTAGATGAAGGTGACGCCCAAGGACTCCTGCATCTGCTTCAGGTCGTCGATGAGCTGCTCCCGCAGCTTGAAGTCCAGGCCGGTGAGGGGGTCGTCCAGGACGAAGATCTCCGTCTCCTTGACGATGCCCCGAGCGATGGCCACCCGCTGCTTCTCCCCGCCGCTGAGCTGGTCCGGGGTTTTGGCCAGCAGGGGCTCGATCTTGAGCATGGCCGCGGCCCGGCGCACGATGGGCTCCACCTGGGCCTTGGGCATGCGGTTCAGGCGCAGGGGGTAGGCGATGTTGTCGAAGACGTTGTAGTGGGGGTAGAGGGCGAAGGACTGGGGCACGTAGCCGATGTTTCGCTCCCCCGGGGGCAGGTGGGTGGCCTCTTCCCCCCGCAGCAGGATCTGGCCGCTGTCCGGCGGCTCCAGGCCGGTCAACAGGCGGACCAGCACGGATTTGCCACAGGCCGGCGGCCCGTAGAGCACCGTGAAGGAGCCCTGCTCCACAGAGAGGTTCACGTCCTGGAGCACGGCCAGTCTGCCGTAGCGTTTGGAAATGTGACGGAATTCGGCTGCGATCATAGATCACCGTCCCAAATTAGCCAAAATCGGGGCCAGAAGAATGCCCAACGCAAAGACCACGGCCACGATGCCCAGCCCCATCCCCAGCAGAGCCATGGAGCGGCGGAAGTCCGTCTCCGGCGGCACGTTGCCGAAGACGATCTGCACGAAGGTGGAGGCGATCAACAGCAGGAAGCCCAGGTGGTAGAGGGCCTGGCTGCTCTGCTGGGCGATGAGCGCAAAGCTGATCAGCATGAGCGCGATGAGCACCATGTGCAGGGTGGCCGCGAAAGGGCGTCCAGTGGATCGGGCCGAGGTCGATTGCCCAGGAGTCGTCGGTTCCAGAGGATTGTGTGCCATCAGACTTCACCTCGCACAGTGCCGAAGGTCATGCCCACCAGCAGGTATTTCTGGAAAAAGTAGATGGCCAGCACCGGTGGGATCAGGTAGACGGTGGCCAGGGAGGCCACGAAGGTCCAGTCCACCCCGCCCTGGGAGATGGAGCCGGTCACCAGGCTGACCGGGACCATGGTGGTGCGCCGCCCGCCGATGATGAAGTTGAAGAGGAACTCGTTCCAGACGAAGATGAGGTTGAAGATGAAGGCGGCGATCAGCCCTGGGCGCACCTGGGGCAGCACCACGTTGAAGAGCACGTGCAGCCGGGAGCCGCCGTTGACCAGCCCGGTCTCGTCGAAGCGAGGGGAGACGCCGTCGATGAAGCCCTTCAGGATCCAGACGGAGAAGGGGATGCTGAACATGGCGTAGAAGAGGGTCATGCCCCAGAAGGTGTCCTTCCAGCCGAAGGCGGTGTACATGAGGAAGACGGGCACCACCACCGCCGCGGCCGGCACCATGCGGATGGAGAGGAGGATGAACATGAGGAAGTTCGTCCCCTTGGGCTGGAAACGGGAGAAGCTGTAGGCGGCCAGGAAGGCCACCACGATGGCGATGAGCACCGCGGAGAGGGAGATGAGGAAGCTGCTGCGCAGGGACGAGGCGAAGTCGTAGCGCCCAGCCAGGTCGATGAAGTTCTCCAGGGTGGGGGTGAAGATCCACTTGGGCGGGATGGCCAGGAGGTCGTCCCGGGTCTTGAAGGCGGCCAGGATGATCCAGATCACCGGCGCGAAGAAGGTCAACGAGACCGCCCAGAGCAGCAGGTGATAGAGCGTCTGTCGCCAGTTGCGTTGCATCAGCGCTCCCCTCCTTCCATGCGCAGGTTGAGGATGTACAGGTAGATGGAGGTGAAGGCGATGGCGATGAGCAGGGTGACCACCGCCAGGGAGGAGGACCAGCCCATGGTGAAGCCCTCGAAGGCCTTGCGGAAGAGGGTGATGCCGATGACCTCTGTGGTGTTGCCCGGGCCGCCTCGGGTGAGCTGGTAGATCAGGTCCATGACCTTGAAGGAGTCGATGGTCCGCAGGAGGATGCCCAGCATGAGGATGAACTTGGCATGGGGCAGGATCACGTAGCGGATGCGCTTGATCCAGGGCAGGCGGTCCACCTCCGCGGCCTCCAGCTCCGCCTTGGGGACCGAGCCCAGCGCGGCCAGGGTGATCAGGATCATGAAAGGGGTCCACATCCAGATGTCCACCAGGAGCACCGACGCCATGGCCCAGGCCTTGTCCCCCAGGAAGTCGATCTTGGTGCCGAAGAGCTGGCTGGTCAGGTAGTTGGCCACGCCGAAGGTGGGATCGTAGATGAGCCGGAAGAAGGTCCCCGTGGCCGCGGGGGTCAGGATCATGGGGGCGAAGAGCAAGGTCAAGGCCAGGCGCCGCCCCGGCAGCTCCGTGCTCCCCCAGAAGAGGAAACCCAGGAGCAAACCCAGGAGCGTCTCCACCCCCACGCTGAAGAAGACGAAGATGAAGGTGGTGCTCAGGGCCTGCCAGACAGCCAGGTTGTTGTACAGGTCCGCGAAGTTCGCCAGGCCGATGAAGCGGGGCGGATCCCCGGTGACCAGGGAGTAGTTGTAGAAGCTCATCCCCACCATCCAGAGCAGGGGGACGATGTTCCAGATCAGGAAGAAGAGCAGCACCGGGACCAGGAGCATGGCCGGGAAGTGGGGGGAGTTGTCGATCCAGCGCATGCGCAAGGCATGGAGCCGGGCCCCTAATCCTGGCTTGGGAACCCCTGGTCTGGGCGATACGGAACGAGTTTGCATGGCCGCTTGCCTCGAGCAGAGTGGCCCAGGTGGCCAGCGCCGGAACAGACGCCAGCCACCCGGGAGGTCACAGGAACGCTACTTCAACTGGATGCTCTCACAGGAGTCGGGCGGGGCGATCTCGCTGCGCCCGGCCTCGAAGAGGATCTTCTGCTGCTGGCAGGCCGCCCACTCCAGGGCCAGCATGGGATCGTCCACCTGGCCGGTGGCGTAGGCCGTGAAGGCCTCCTGCTGGGCCGCCAGCATCTCCGAGTACTTGGGATCGTGCCAGAAGTCCCGGCTGCGGTCCTTGCGCAGCATGTACTTGAAGGCCCGGAACCAGGGCTGGATGTCGTCGAAGCTCGGGTCCTCCAGCACGGCCTTCACCGCGGGGTTGCCGCCCCGCCTGGCGAACTCCAGCTGGGTCTCCGGCTGGTACCACCACTTGAGGAAGTCGATGGCCACCCGCATGTGGGCGTCGTCGTTGAAGGCGTTGATCACCCAGGGCTGGCCGCCGATGGAGTAGAGCCGCTTCAGGGAGCCGTCGTCCTGCTTGAAGCCCGGGGGCGGCACCACGATCACGTCGTCTCGGTTCTCGTCGTTGATCATGGCCAGGCCCACCGCGGCCCACTGGAAGGCAGTGGCCACCTTGCCCTGGGTGAAGGCGTCGATGTTCTCGGCGATGCCGTAGTTCACCGCGCCCGGGGGCTGGTAGTCCAGCATGCGCTTGTTCCAGACCATGCCCTGGGCGTTGATCTCGCTGTTGAGGATGCCGTAGACCTGCCGGGTCTCCGGGTCCCAGATCTCGCCGCCGTTGGAGAACATGAAGGGGTAGAGGTACATGGTCATGAAGTCGTACTCCTTGGAGTACTGCATGACCGTGCCGTAGAGGTCCTCGTCCGGGCGGGTGAAGAAGGCGGCGATCTTCTCGAAGTCCGTCATGGAGAGGTTCTCGAAGTCCTCGAAGGTCTGGGGCAGGTCCATGCCGTACTCGGCCTTGAAGGCCTCCTGCTCCGCCGGGTCCGAGAAGAGGTCCTTGCGCACGAAGAGGGCGATGGTGTCCGCCTCCTCGGGCAGGCCCCAGTACTCACCGGAGCCCAAGGGATACTCCATGTAGGTCTCCACCACCACGGGATCGTACCACTCGATGTCCAGCTCCGGGTTCTGGGCGATGAGGTCGCTCACGTTGACGATCCAGCCCGGCTCCGCGAAGGCGCCCAGCCACTGGCTGTCGCTGATGATCAGGTTGTACTCCTGGGAGCGGGTGGCCAGGGAAGCGGCCGCCTTCTGGAAGAGGGCGGAGAAGGGGGCCTCGGCGAAGGTGAAGGTCACGTCGTAGCCGTACTTTTCCTTGGCGTACTCCGCGAAGAGGGGGGACATGTCCACGCCCAGGCGGCTGGGCAGCCAGCCCCCGATGCCCAGGATGGCCATCTCGATCTTCTGCCCCTTCAGGGGATGCTCCCCTTCGCCGCCGGCGGCCGGGGCCGGTGCGGCCTCCTCCCCGGCAGGCGCGGAAGCGGGAGCCTGGGCGCAGGCCGCCAGCAGGGCCAGGATCCCCACCAGGGCGATCCAGAACCAGAACCGGCCGGTGAAATGTCGTGTCCGTTGTCTCATTCCATGTTCCTCCTTGCATTGTGGTGATTGAACGTGCCGCTTTGTGGTTGTTGCTCGGGGCTGCCCCGGATCGGACACCTACCCCACCGCCTCGGCCGCGGCCTTGGCCATGTTGTCCAGGGTGGTCTGGATGTCCTGCTGGCCGGTGGTCATCTTGCCCAGCTCCACCGCGAAGCTGTCCACAGAGAGGCTGGCCCAGGCCGGCAGGTGCGGCTCGGTGCCCATGCGGTTCATGATGGCGTCGAAGGTGACGTCGAAGTGGCGGGTGGTGCCCGGCATCACCCGGTTGTTCTCCTTGATGCGCGGGTCCTCGAAGTTGCTCTTGCGGATGGGTGTGGCGCCGCCGCCCAGCAGGCTGGCCCGGGTGGTGATGTCCGAGCTGGTGGCCCACTGGAGGAAGATCCAGGCCGCGTCCACGTTCTTGCTGAACTTGGAGATGGCCAGGCTGCTGCCGCCCTGGTGGCTGATGCCCGGCGTCTCGTCGAAGCTGGTCTCCGCCTTGGTGCGCAGGGCGATCTCCTGGGGGCAGGCCGCAGGCTCGGCCAGGCCCACGATCTTGGATTTCTCCGGGTCGTCGAAGCTGGGGAAGAACTCGCCCCAGGAGATGTAGACCCCGGCCAGGCCCTGGGTGAAGCTGTCCGCCTCGCCGGACCAGTCCCAGGTGGTGGCGCCAGGAGGCATGTACTTGCCCAGCTCCAGCATGTACTCCATGGCGGCCACCGCGTTCTCGTCGTTGATGGCCGGCTGCTCGTTGGGCCCGTAGATGGAGCCGCCGTGGGCCCAGAGCCAGGCGGTCATGTTGGTCTCCAGGGAGTAGTGGCCGGACTTCCACTGGCCGGTGGTGCCGTACATCTCCGGCGCCTTGGCCTCGTTGATGGCCTGGATCACGTCCAGGTATTCCTGCATGGTGGTGGGCACGGAGAGGCCCAGCTCATCGAAGACGTCCTTGCGGTACATCATGATGTAGATGGGGATGTCGTAGGGGATGGCGGCCAGCTGGCCCTGGTAGGTGGCGATGTTCTCCACCAGGGGCGGCAGGAAATCGTCGAAATTCCAGTCGGGATAGGCCAGGTCCGCCTTGGCCATCATCTCCCGGGGATCCACCGCGTCGTTGACGAAGCGTCCCACCCAGGCCTGATCCCAGTAGTAGATGTCGTTGGCGCCCAGGCCGCCGGCCGTGTCCTGGCTGATCTTGGCCAGCACCTGGTCCAGGGGCAGCTGCTCCCACTCCACGTTGATGCCGGTCAGGGGGATGAACTCCTCCTGCATGATCTGGCTGATGGCCCGGCTGGGCGGGGTGGACTCGCTGACGATGCGCAGGGTGGTCCCCGCGAACTGACCGCCCACCTCCTTCAGGAACTTCTGCTGGTCCGTGAGAGGTTCCGCCGCGGACTCCGGCCCCACGGTGGCCTGGACCTGCTCCTGGGTGGGAGCGGGGGCGGCGGGCTGGCACGCGGCCAGGTAGTACATGCTGGTGAAGCCAAATCCAGCCAACGCGGCCCGGCGGATGAATTCCCGGCGGCTGATCCGGCCCCGGCGCAGTTTCTCGGCCTGCTTGGCGACCCACAGTCGTTGCTGACGATCCAGCTCGTTCATGGTCTTCTCCTCCTGTTGCCTGGTCGGGGAAGGTGAAAATATCGATCTGGGGGATCGCTACTGGGGGGCGTCACGCGGGGGACGGGATCGAAATCGGATGCAATTCACGGTGTTCGTCGGGCCTGGCTAACCTCCTTTCCGCAGCAACTTCACAACCCCTGCCACTGGCCTGGGCAGAGGCCCCTCCATCACGCACTACAAAGCGGCTACATGGCCGTTTTTCGCCCTTACCCCTTGACCGCCCCCATGGTCAGCCCGCGCACCAGGTGCTTCTGCACGAAGAGCACGAAGATGAAGACCGGGACCATGGCCGAGGTGCCCAGGGCCGCCAGGAAGCCCCACTCCGTGCCCCCGGTGGAGGTGTCGAAGGTGGAGGCGGCCACCGGCATGGTGCGCACCGCGGTGCGGGTCAGGGTCAGGGTGAGGAGAAACTCGTTCCACGAGAAGATGAAGCTCAAGATGGCTGTGGCGGCCAGGCCAGGCAGGATGTAGTGGACGATCACCCGGCTGAAGGCCTGGAAGCGGGTGGCCCCGTCCACCATGGCCGCCTCGTCCAGATCGTAGGGCACGTCGTCGAAGAAGCTCTTCAGGAGCAGGATGGCCAGGGGCAGGTTCACCACCGTGTGCACCAGGATCACGCCCAGGTAGGTGTCGATGAGGTTCAGGCGGCGATACATGAGGAAGAAGGGCATGGCGGCCACGATGGGCGGCATCATCCGGGTGCTCAGGATCCAGAAGACCAGGTCGTGGCGGCGGCGGATGGCGAAACGGCTCAGGGCGTAGGCCGCGGGGGTGGCGATGAGAACCACCAGCAGGGTGCTCACCGAGGCGATGATGATGCTGTCGATGATGTAGGGCACGGAGTAGTAGAGGCCGCCGCCGGTGCTGGTCAGCGCGCCGGTGAGCTCCAGCATGATCTGGTTGTAGGAGACGCCGCCCAGCACCACGCTGTACCACTTGAAGGTGGGCTTGAAGATGAAGACCGGGGGCAGGGCGAAGATGTCCCCGAAGGGCTTGAAGGAGGCCAGGAACCACCAGAAGATGGGGAAAACGAAGAGCCCTACCAGGAAGACCGTGAGCAGGGTGCGCAGCCAGAGCCCCCGGATCCGGGCCCGAGCCTGCCGGGAAGGGGCCGCCTTCCGGGCCTGTCCTCTGCTCTCGGATGTCACCGACACGGACTGAGCCGCCATGATCCCCTGCCTTTCACCACTCCACCTTGAAGACCCGGGTGTAGACGAAGGTGCTCACCCAGATCAGCACCAGGATGGCCACGCCCAGGGTAGCGGTGTAGCCCCAGTTGATGAAGATGTAGGTCTGGTAGGCGTAGAAGCTCAGGGTTTCCGTCCGCTGGCCCGGCCCACCGCTGGTCATGATGTAGATGTAGTCGAAGAGCCGGTAGAGGTCGATGATGCGGAAGAGGATGACCACAGCCAGCACGTTGCGCATCAGGGGCAGCTTCACCAGCCAGAAGGTCTGCCAGGCGGAGGCCCCGTCCACCTTAGCCGCCTCCAGGGGCTCCGTGGGCAGGGCCTTCAGCCCGGCCAGGAGGATGAGCACGCAGAAGGGGGTCCACTGCCAGATGTCCGCCAGGAGCACCCCGGCCAGGGCGTGTTTGCCCGTGCCCCCCAGCAGGGGCTCTGCCGGCTGGAGGATGCCCGCGTTGTAGAGGATCCAGGAGATGACGCCGAAGTCGCTGTGCTCCAGCAGACGGAAGATCAGGCCCACCACCGCCGGCGGCGTCACCATGGGCATGATGATCAGGGTCTGCCAGAGGCCCCGCAGGTAGGTGCCGGCGTCGAAGATCAGGGCGATGGCCATGCCCAGGATCAGCTCGATGCTCAGGGCCCAGATGCCGTAGGTCAACGTGACCCGCAGGCTGTTGAAGGCCCGCTCGTCCTGGACCAGCTTGGCCCAGTTCTCGTTCCCCACCCACTGGAAGCCCCGGATCAGGGGGTCAAACTCCTTGAAGCTGGTGACCAGATTGTAGATCAGGGGGTAGATGCTGTAGAGGAGGAGGAGGGCCACCGCCGGCGTCAGCCAGACCCAGGGCCGCTCCGGTGACCACCAGCCCGCCCTCGCCTTTCGTCCCGCCTTTCCCCGCATCCCTGCCTGCATGGAAGACCTCGCCTGGGCTAGAGCGCCGTGTAGCCGCCGTCGATGAGGATCACATCCCCGGTGATCAGGTCCGAGGCCGGGGAAGCCAGGAAGAGCACCAGATCCGCCACCTCCACGGGCCGGCCGAAGCGGCGCAGGGGGATCTTGGCCCGCATGGGATCGCCCTTGGCCGGGTCCCCCCAGACCTGCTCGCCCATGGGGGTGAGGATCACCGTGGGCGCCACCGCGTTGACCTGGATGTTGTAGGGGCCCCACTCCGCGGCCATGACCTTGGTGAGCATGTTCAGCCCGCCCTTGGAGGCCGCGTAGCTGGCGTGCCCCTCGATGGCCACCACTCCCGCCTGGGAGGAGATGTTGACGATCTTGCCCATGCGCTGCTCCATCATCCGGGGGGCCAGCACCTTGGCCAGGAGGTAGGGGGCCCGCAGGTTCACCGCCTGGGTCTCCTCCCACTCCTCCAGGGTGCTCTCCAGGATGCGGTTGATGCGGGCGATCCCCGCGTTGTTGACCAGGATGTCCACCGTGCCGAAGTGGTCCAGCGCGGCCTGCCCCGCCGCCACCGGCCCCTCCGGCGTGCGGAAGTCGGCCACGATGGGCAGGCACTCCCGGCCCAGGGCCCGGACCTTGGCCGCCGTCTCCTCCAGGCCCGCCTGGTCCCGCCCTGTGATGGCCACGTCCGCGCCGGCCTGGGCCAAGACCTCCGCCACCGTGGCCCCGATCCCCTTGGATCCGCCGGTGACCAGGGCCCGCTTGCCTGCCAGAGAGAATCGTTCGAGATGGCTGTCCATGTTCCTTACCTCAAGGGCTGCTCAAAGGGTGGTTCAAACGACGTTGGGCCAAACGATGTGCCAAACGTTGCGCCAGGGGGATCTGCGCTGGAGGGGCGCGCAAGCGGCATCTTCCGGATGGCAGGCACAGCCTGCCGAGATCCGCGCGCGTCTCCTCAGCGTCGAGGGTGAAAACGGGGGACAGGGTCGAAAACTACCGTGCTGGGGGCAACGACAAAACCAGGGACGAGAACAGGTTTGAAACGAAAAACGCGAGAAGGAAATCAGAGGGGGACCGCACAGGACATCGACGGCGGCTTGGAAACGATGCTGCTCGGGGAAACAAAGTGTGCACAAACGTGTGGAGCGTGCACATATTTTCAAGCCTAGGCTATCACGGGCCTGGTGGATTGTCAAGCCCGATTTTTTCGGCTCGCCGGTGGATGCAGGTGCGAGTTGCCACTCCGTTGGCCGCACCCGAAAATGCACACGCCCCCGCGGAAATGCCCTCCCATCTGACTGATCCCGCAGAGACAGGGCGGGGCCGCCCGCCATCCTCGAGCGCGCGAGAAGCCGCCGCACAGTCTGCGACGGCCTCTCGCCTCTCACCTCGATTTGTCCCAGGCCGGGGGCAGCCCGGGGGAGTTTACGCTGTCACTCGCCGAAGTGTCAGTCGCCGAAGTGTCAGTCGCCGAAGTAGGTGCTGTTCCAGTTCACCGAGTTCCAGTTGACGCTGTTCCAGTTGACCGAATTCCAGTTCACGCTGTTCCAGTTCACCGAGTTCCAGTTGACACTGCCCCAGGTCAGCGGATCGTCGCCGGTCCAGAGGAGCTGGCTGGCCTCCAGGCCCGTGTTGGCCGACTCGGTGGTGGAGCCATGTACGGCAGCATAGACGTCCAGGTAGGGGTAGCTGTTGAACAGCTTGATGCTGCCCGCGGTGTTCAACAGGCGATACTTCACCTGGTCTGGGGTCAGGTTCGGCTCGTCCTGGAGGAGGAGGGCCACGGCGCCGGTGACCATGGGGGCGGCCATGGAGGTGCCGCTGAGCCGGAAGTACTCGCCGTTCAGGACCACCCGATCCGGGTACTGTGCACCCCAGTCGGACAGGGTGGAGAGGACGCTGATGATGTCCTTGCCCGGGGCGATGATGTCCGGCTTCTCGTGCCCGTCCAGGGTGGTGCCCCAGGCGGACCAGAGGGTGATGAAATCGTCCCGGCGCTTGGACGTACCCGCTTCGTTGCTGGCGCCCACCGTGATGATGAATGGGTCGTTGGCTGGGGCCGCGGAAATGGGGTTGAACTCGGTGTCCAGGCCGTAGTTGCCAGCCGAGGCCACCACCACGATGCCGTTGAACCAGAGGATCTCCGCTGCCGCGTCCAAAGGGCTGATGTGGTAGGACATCTCCTGGGTGGCGTTGACAGAGAGGTTCACCACCCGGATGTTGAACGTGTCCTTGTTGTCCAGCACCCACTGCATGGCCTCCACCGTGTCCGACTCGTAGGCCATGCCGTTCTCATCGCTGATCTTGAGGCTGATGAGGGTGACGCCCGGAGCCACGCCCATGTAGGCGCCGTTGGAGTCGGTGCCGTTGCCGGCGATGATGCCCGCCACGTGGGTGCCGTGGCCGTAGACATCGTTCACCGTGGTGGAGTTGGCATTGAACGATTTGCGAGTCAAGTTGGCGCTGAAATCGCCGTCCCCGGTGACGCCGCTGTCGATGACGGCCACGCCAATGCCTGTGCCGTCGATGCCTTCAGCCCACAGATCCCGAACCCCCAGGGTGTCCAGGAAGGTGTTGGTGGGTTCCGAGCTGCTTGGCGTAGGCCTTTTCTCCCGGAGACCACTCCGCTCCACCGGGGCGTCCAGGCTGATCCAGCGCACGCCAGGGCGGTAGGCCAGATCCTGGATGCTGGCGGCTGGGACCTCCGCCACCACGGCCTGGATGATGGATAGCTCCTTGAGCACCAGGCCGCCGGTGGACTGGATCCAGGTTCGAGTCTGCGCCATGTCCCGGGTCTGCACGATGATCCGCACCGGCTGCTCCGGGGTCTGGCGAGCCAGGG
>WGCB01000505.1 GCA_015494005.1 Caldilineaceae bacterium | reverse complement strand
CTGTGGGCGTCTTGGTAGGCGTCTCCGTGGGGAGGGCAGTCGGGGTGGCGGTGGGCGCCTGGGTGGACGTCTCTGTGGGGGCTGGCGTGTCCGTGGCGGTGGCGGTGGGAGCGACAGCTACGGCTGCCTCCGTGGGCGTAGCCGGGGACGTGGCCGTGGGCTCCGGCGGAATGGGCGTGGCCGGGGGCTCGCTGGCCTGCCCATCTCCGGGGATGGGCGTGATGGCCACGTTCTCCGCCAGGGCCTGGGACTGCCCCTGGACCTGCTGCTGGGTCTGCTCCTGGCCACCGTCGGCCTGGCCCTGCACCCAGGCCAGGGGATTGCCCCAGATGATGCCGGCCGCGAAGGCAGCCACCACCAGGCCGGGCAACACCCAGGTGAGCAGCCGGGAGGGCGCGGGGCGCAGTTCCCGTCCGCAGTGGGGGCAGATGACCAGCTCCGAGGAGGCCCGCTTGCCGCAGTACCGGCAGCGGATGGTGGTGGGGGTCCGCTGCAGCCGAGCGCCGCACTCGGTGCAGACCGCCTGGCCTGGCGTCACCGAGGCGCCGCACTTGGGGCAGTGCCTGTCGCCCCGATCCACCAGCGGGACGAGTGGATGCCCGCCTCCTTGATTTCCGCTCTGAGGATGAAGTCCGAATGGGTTCCGATCGTCCGGGGGTGTAGTCATCGACGTTGCGCTTCCTTTGGAACGATGGGCAGATGGAACGATGGGCAAAACCCAGGAAGGCCGGAGGGGACCGTCCCAGGTTTCGTGAGGATCGAGGAAATCGGTTCAAAAGGGAGCAGGATCGCCAGGAGCAGCGGGCTGCGTTCCTGGCAATCCTGTGGGTGTCTCTGCGCTGTTCGGCCTGGGTGCGCCGGACCGATCGGTCGGGGCGGGGTGGCTGCTCGGAGCGCTACTGCCCGAGCAGAAGGTGCCAGTCGATCTGCTGGGGAGCGGAGCTCAGGTCGCTCACCGTCACCAGGACCATCATGCCCAGGAGGAGCATGAAGCCGATCAGGTGAACCACGCCCTCCTTTTGGGGATCGATGCGGCGTCCTCGCAGCTTCTCGATGAGGATGAAGACCAGGCGACCGCCGTCCAGGGCCGGCAAGGGCATCAGGTTGGCAATGGCCAGCCCCGCGCTGATGATGGCCGAAAGCCGCCAGATGGGATACCAGTACCCGGTCTCCATGGTGGCGGTGACCGCGCCCCCCACCAGCTGGGCGATGCCTACCGGCCCGGCCAGGCCAGCGTCACTGGCGGCGATGCGCCCCGTGAGGATGAGCACCGGCAGCATGAGCACCAGGCGCACGTAGTCGAAGGTGGTGACCACGCCCTGCCACAGGGCCTTGTGGATGGGCAGCACCCCCAGCACGGAGACCGGCCCGATGGCAATGCCCAGAGCCCCCTGGCCCTCTGGCGGATTCTCCCGGGGCGTCACTTGGACTGTGATCCACTCACCGCTGCGCAGCACCGTCAGCTGGATCTCCTGGCCCAGGTAGCGGCGCACCAGCCGGTTGACCGGATTGTCCGGGGTCACCAGCTCGCCGTTCACGCTGTGGATGCGATCCCCGGGCTGGAGGCCCACCGCCTCGGCCGGGGAGCCTTCCGCCACGCCGTTGATGCGGGTGGTGAGCACTGGCCGGTAGGAAACGTCCGCCAGCAGCTCCTCCACGCCCAGATCCTCCGGCAGGGAGATGGGCACCACGTCCTGGCCTCGGCCCACCAGCAGGGTGTTGGGCCCGGGGGCGACCAGGGGCTTGTCGTTCTCCGGCAGCTTCTTCACCCCGAAGTCCAGATTGGGCTCCGCGCTGACCAGCACCGGCGTCTCCTCCAGGTACAGGAGGATATCCCCTGTCTGGAGGCCCAGCTGAGCCGCCACGGATCCCTGGGGCACGTCCGTGAGCATGGGGGAACCGGCGCTGGCTGGGAAGCCGGCCAGGAAGCTGGCGGCGAAGAGGACCACGGCCAGGACGGCGTTCATGCCCGGGCCGGCCAGGAGCACCCGGGCTCGGGCCCCGGCGCTGGCCGCGTTGAAGGAGCCAGGGCTCAGGTCGTCACTGTCCTCCCCCTTCATGCGCACGAAGGCGCCCAGGGGGATCAGGTTGATGGTGAAGTCCGTGCCGTCGTAGGTGAACAGCTTGAAGAGGCGAGGCGGAAAGCCAAAAACGCCGAACTCCTCCACTTCGATGCCGTTGCGGCGAGCCACCAGGTAGTGGCCCAGCTCGTGGAAGAAGATCAGCGTGCCGAGGATGGCGATAAAGCCCAGAATGGTCGTTAACATGGAGGTTCCTCACAGTGTTGCTGGCGGGCCGGGTCCTTCGCGCTCGATGGGCCGTCGACGCCGCCACTGGCATTATAACGGCTAGGCTCTACCCGGAGCAAATAGATTAGGAAAAATCCCGGGAAGCCTGCCTGGTCGATCGAATTTCTCGGGGGAAGAGCCCGGGCAGGTGCCATGTCCGCCTGGACAGGGCCGGAAGGGCGATCCGCTCCTGGATGGGCCACAGGAAATGTTGCAATTGACACAACTTTCTAACAACTTCTCAGCGGTTTTTAATAGGCAAGCACCTATTTTTGGATTATGATTGGTACTATTGAGCCGCAAATAGAGCTCTAAACACCCTTCCCTGGCTAACTCGAGGCCCGAAGTTTAGAAACCCGTTTTCGCCTTAGTAGATAGACGGCGATAGAGCATACAGTTGGGTCAAGCCTTCCAAAGACATGCAGAATGCCCTTTACCGTCTAGACCACATGGGTAAACCCTGGCATGACGT
>WGCB01000504.1 GCA_015494005.1 Caldilineaceae bacterium | reverse complement strand
TCCGGCACCCGCACGGCCACGGTGGCCCCGTTCCCGGTGAGCACCCGGGGCAGCCCCAGTCGGGCGGGCAGCACCAGGGTCAGCGGGCCAGGCCAGAAGCGGGCCATGAGGAGCCGGGCCAGCTCGGGCAGCGCCGCGACCACCTGGGGCAGCTGCTCCTCCCCGGCCAAGAGCACGGGCAAGGCCTTTTCCGGAGGGCGCTCCTTCACCGCGTAGAGCCGACGGATGGCCTGAGGATCGTCCACCCGGCAGACCAGGCCGTAGACCGTGTCCGTTGGCGCGGCGATCACCTGGCCGGCCTGGACCAAGGCGACGGCCTGATCCAGGGCTGTGGGTTCGTCCGCGGGCAGAATGCGTGTCTCCATGAGCGTGTGCAAGGGGCGGTCCGGGCGGTGCTGGCCTTCGGCTGCCTTCGTGGCCGGAACTTTTGCTCTCTGTCGGGCGTTTTCGGGGCGAAGCAGAGCCGCCGTAATTGTCTACAACCCCTGTCCATGTGTATACTAACGGCAGCGAACGCCTTCGTCAATTGCACTGGCCGACGGGTCGAGTGCATCCCCGGATGCCCCGAATCGCGTTCGCCTGCCCCCGAGAAAAAGGGAGAATTCTATGCGCCCTGAACGTCCGGATCTGAACAGCCTGGCCCCGGAGGTGCGGGCCTACATCGAGCACCTGGAAGCGGAGCTCCAGCGCCTGGAGCGCACGCCCCGCAGCCGCAGCCAGCCCACCCTGGAGCCCAGCGAACCGCCCACCACCGTGAACGTGATCACCGGCACGGTCCAGGGGCGGATCAAGCGCACGCCCCGGCATCTCTACGTGCGCCAACGCCGGGGCGGCATGGGCGTCTTCGGCATGGAGAGCTCGGAGGGGGACTGGCCGGCCTTCCTGATCCTGGCGGACGAGGCGGACCGCTTCGTGGTCATCACGGACCGGGGCCGGAGTTTCTCCCTGCCCGTGGCCGAGCTTCCGGAGAGCCCCCTGCACAGCCGGGGAGATGCGCTGAGCCGCTGGCTCCCCCTCCAGGAGGACGAACGGCCCCAGCTTCTCCTGCCGGTGACAGGCAAGGCGGTGCTCTACCTGGTCAGCGCCCGGGGCTGGGTGCGGCGGCTGGGCGGCAACATCATCGCCAACCTGAAACCGGGCACCATGCTCCACGTGCGTCCCGACGAACTGCCTGTGGCCGCCTGCTGGGGCTCCGGCGGCGAGCATCTCTTCGTGGCCACGGCCCAGGGGAAGGCCATCCGCTTCGGCGAGCGGCAGGTCCCGGTGAAGGGCGGCTGCCTGGCCCTGCGCCTGGATCCCGAGGACAAGGTCGTGGCGGTGACCACCGTTCCCGAGGAGGGCGGGGTCTTCCTCATGGGCAAGGACGGCAAGGGGACCATCCGCCTGATGCAGGGCTTCCGAGCCAACAAAGCGCCCGGTGCGGGGGGCAAGCAGGCCATGAAGACCTCGGGGCTGGTGGGCGCGGCCCAGGTCGCCGAGGGCGACGACGTCTTCGCCATCTCCCACCTGGGCAAGGTCATCCGCTTCGCCGCGGCGGAGGTCCCGGCCAAGGAAGGGGTGGTCCAGGGGGTGAACTGCATGTCCCTACGCCGGGACGAGGTGAGCACCCTGGCCGTCAGCCCAGCTTCGTGAGGCGCAGAAACCGATCGATTGCCCATGACACCATCCAATCCAGGAGCGCCAGAGATGTTCCAGGAGCTGTTTCAGAACTACTTGGTCCTGATCAAAGGAGCGGGGGATCTGGCCACGGGCGTGGCCTGGCGGCTGCGTCGCTCCGGTTTCCCCGTGGCCATGACGGAGCTGGAGCATCCCCTGGCTGTGCGGCGGGCCGTGGCCTTCGCCCAGGCGGTCTTCGACGGCCACCACACGGTGGAGGGGATCACCGCCCGGCGCTGCACCCTGGAGGAAGCGCCCCAGGTCCTGGCCGCCGGGGAGATCCCCATGCTGGTGGATCCGGAAGGGCGCAGCGTGGCGGCCCTGCAGCCCCGGGTGCTGGTGGATGGCATCATGGCCAAGCGCAACACGGGCACCCGCCTGGATGACGCCCCCCTGGTGGTGGCCCTGGGGCCGGGCTTCAGCGCCGGCGTGGACTGCCACGCGGTCATCGAGACCAACCGGGGCCATTTCCTGGGCCGGGTCATTTGGGAAGGGCCAGCCCAGAAGGACACGGGCATCCCTGGCGCGGTGACCGGGGTGGGCGCCCGGCACTCCCGGGTGCTGCGGGCCCCCATCCACGGCTTCGTGGAGCCGGCCTACCGCATCGGGGATCTGGTGCCCCAGGGCGCGGTCCTGGCCCGGGTCTGGAACCGACAGGGGGAGAGCGCCCCCATCTACGCGCCCTTCCCCGGCGTGCTCCGGGGGCTGATCCATCCCAGCGTGCTCGTCCCCGCGGGGATGAAGGTGGGGGATCTGGATCCCCGGGTGGCGCCGGAGCACTGCTTCACCATCTCGGACAAGTCCCTCTCCATCGGCGGCGGTGTCCTGGAGGCCATCCTCGGCTATTTCTTCGGCGAGCAGAGCCGGCAGCCCAGCCAGGGGCGTCCAGGAGTCGCCCAGCACCGCAAGGCCAACCCAGAGCAGCGAGAAACCTCTTGACGAAACCCAACACCCCCCATGCCACCTCGCCCATCCCCAACTCGGTGCAGCTCTTTCCCGTGCTGGATCTGCCCTTGATCCAGCCGGGGGACGACCTGCCTCGGATCATCGCGGCGGGGCTGGCGGCCATGGGCCAGGCCCTGGAGCCTGGGGACATCCTGGTGGTGGCCCAGAAGGTGGTGAGCAAGGCGGAGGGGCGGTTGGTGCGCCTGGACGACGTGGCGCCGGGCCCGGAAGCCCAGGGGCTGGCCCAGGTCACCGGCAAGGACCCCCGAGTGATCCAGGTGATCCTGGAGGACAGCCGGGAGGTGGTGCGGGCCCTGCCTGGGTTGCTCATCGTGGAGCAGAAGGCGGGCTGGATCTGCGCCCATGGAGGGGTGGACCGCTCCAACGTGGCCGCGCCGGAGGGGCCGGAGGTGCTGGCCCTGCTTCCCGAGGACCCGGATGCCAGCGCGGCCCGGATCCGCGAGGGGCTGGCCGAGATCACTGGGGTGGCGCCGGGGGTCATCATCAACGACAGCCACGGCCGTCCCTGGCGGGTGGGCACGGTGGGGGTCTGCATCGGCTGCGCCGGCCTGCCGCCCATCTGGAACCAGCGGGGGCTCCACGACCTCTACGGCTACGAGCTCACAGGCAGTGAGGAGTGCATCGCGGACGAGCTGGCGGCCGCGGCCACCCTAGTCATGGGGCAGAGCGGGGAGGGCCGTCCCGTGGTGGTGATCCGGGGCTACCAGCCGCCTCCGGACGCATCCCCGGCCCCGGCCCGGACCATCCAGCGCCCCCGGGAGAAAGACGCCTTCCGCTGAGCGCGAACTCCCCATCCCTTCCTTGAAAACGGACACGAAATTTCGGGCAGACGTGGGTCTGTCCGAAATTTATCGTTGACATCCAAAACGTTTTGGTTTACAATGGGGTCAGCCAAAACGTTTTGGATCCCCCGCCAAATTACCTCCCTTTTGTTGGCAAAAATCATTGCTGTTGCCGCCGTCCCCCTCTTTCGACGACTTCGAGTGCTTTTCGCAGGTGCTATGCCGGTAACCATCAAAGACGTCGCGCGCCGTGTTGGAAAATCCATCACCACCGTCTCGCGAGCCCTGAACGACTACGACGACGTCAGTTCGGAAACGAAGGCCCTGGTGCGTCGGGTCGCCGCGGAGATGGGGTACACCCCGAACCGAACGGCCCAACGGCTCCAGAAACGCCGTTCGGACACCATCGGCCTGGTCCTGCCCACCTACGGGCCCCGTTTTTCGGACCCGTTCTTCAGCGAGTTCCTGGCCGGGATCGGCAACCAGACCGCGGACTTCGGCTACGATCTCCTGGTCTCCACCCGGGCCCCGGGGGACGAGGAGATGGAGGCCTACCGGCGCAAGGTGCAGGGGCGGCAGGTGGACGGGTTGATTGTGGTCCGCACCCGGCAGCAGGATCCCCGGGTGGACTACCTGCGCCGGATCGGCTTCCCGTTCGTGGCCTTCGGGCGGGTGCAGGGGACGCTGGATTTCCCCTTCGTGGACGTGGACGGGGAGCAGGGTATGCGCCAGCTGGTCCGTCACCTGGCGGAGCAGGGCCATCGACGCATCGCCTACATCACACCGCCCAGCAACCTGAACTTCGCCCAGGATCGCATGGCTGGATTCCAGGCGGCCATGGTTGAGCAGGGGCTCGCCCTGGATCCGTCCCTGGTGGTGGAGGGGGAGCTGACCCACCGCAGCGGCTATCAGCAGACCCAACGGCTGCTGGCCCTGGCGGATCCCCCCACGGCCATCGTGGCCGGCAACGATCTCATGGCCTTGGGCGCCATGCGCGCCGCCCAGGAGATCGGGCTGAGGGTAGGCGCGGACATCGCCATCGCCGGTTTCGACAACATCCCCATGGCCGAACACGCCCACCCGCCGCTGACCACCGTGGACCAGCCCATCTACACCATCGGCCGCATGCTCTCGGCCATGCTGATCCGCATCATCCGCCAGGAAGAGGTGGGGGAGCAGCAGGTCCTGCTCCAGCCATCCCTGGTGGTGCGCCAGTCCTCAGGCCTGGTGACCCAGTCGAAGGAGGGAGGGTGAGGAGTGGCCATTCGACGGGGCGCCCTCTCTTGGATCGACGAGCCACCTGGGCCTGTTGACCCTATATTTGCTGACCCGTGCAGCATTCGCTGACCTGTGTCTGTCACACCCAACGTTCACCAACTCGTTACTCCAACCCGATCAACCCAATCAAACATGGAGGGAAGTCCGATGAAACGAGCTGCAATTGCCATCCTGCTGATCTTTGCCTTTGTGCTTTCGGCCTGCCAGGCGGCGGCGCCGGGAGCCCAACAGCAACCCCAAGTCGTAGAGAAAGAGGTCACTGTCGAGGTGACCAAGGTCGTGGAGGTGGAGAAAGTCGTGGAGAAGGTCGTCCCCGGCACCACCATCACCTTCTGGAGCACGGAGACCCAGCCGGCTCGGGCGGCCAAGACCCAGGAGATCCTGGATCGCTTCAAGGAGCAGAGCGGCATCAACGTGGAGTTGGTCCTGACGGACGAGGACCAGCTGCCCAACCTGCTCACCGCGGCGGTGGCGGCCGGCACCCTGCCGGACGTGATGTTCTTCCCGGTGGACTTCGCCATCGGCTGGGCGGAGCAGGGCATCCTGGACCCGGACGCGGCCACCGCGGTGATCGACGAGCTGGGCCGGGAGACCTTCGCGGAGGGCCCCCTGGAGATGGTCCAGTTCGAGGGCAAGGAAGCCGCGGTGCCCAGCGACGGGTGGGGCCAGCTCCTCATCTACCGCAAGGACCTTTTCGACGCGGCCGGCCTGGAGCGCCCGGACACCTATGACAAGATTATGGCGGCTGCCGAGGCCCTGAACGATCCGGACAACAACTTCTACGGCATCACCGCGGCCACGGACGCCGGCGCGGTCTTCACCCAGCAGACCTTCGAGCATGTGGCTCTGGCCAACAACTGCCAGCTGGTGAACGACGCAGGCGAGGTCACCCTGGACTCCAAGGAGTGTGTGGAGGCCATCGGCTTCTACGCCGATCTGATGAGCAACTACTCGCCCCCGGGCGTCCAGGACGTGGTGAGCACCCGAGCCACCTACTTCGCGGGCCAGGCCGGCATGATCATCTGGTCCCCCTTCATCCTGGACGAGATGGCGGGCCTGCGGGACAACGCCTTCCCCTCCTGCCCCGAGTGCAAGGACGATCCGGCCTACCTGGCCAAGAACAGCGGCTTCGTGCCGGCCTTCATCGGCCCCAGCGGCGTGAAGCCGGCCCAGTACGGCCAGGTGAGCTACATGGGCATCACCTCCACGGCGGACACGGAAGCCGCCAAGGAGTTCCTCAAGTTCTGGTTCAACGACGGCTACCTGGACTGGCTCTCCGTCTCGGTGGAGGGCAAGTTCCCCATGCGCCGGGGCACGCCGGACGAGCCCAACAAGTTCATCGACGGCTGGAAGCAGCTGGAGACGGGTGTGGACCGCAAGGCCAAGCTGGGGGACATCTACGGCGACGAGGTCATCAACACCCTGATCCAGGGCGCCGGCAGCTTCGACCGCTGGGGCTTCAAGCAGGGCAAGGGCGCGCTGGTCACGGCGGTCTACGAGTCCCTGGTGGTGCCTCGCACCCTGCGAGAGGTCCTGGACGGCAACCTGACACCGGAGGAGGCCGCGGCGGAGATGCAGGCCGCCGTGGAGGATCTGGTGGAATAGGGCGCGACGTTCTGACCTCGATTTCGTGACCTGGACTTCGTGGTCAACGCGGTTCAACGGAGCGCCTACCCCCTGGGGTATGGCGCTCCGTGACTTTCTGCCCCGGTTTTCCATGCCACACCTGAAGGAGATCGACCCATGAGTCTCTTCTCCCGCGGCATCAACTCCAGCGCCACGCCCCGGCTGACCCTGGCCCAGCAGGAGGAGCGCCTGGCCTACCGCCTGCTGGCCGTCCCGGTGACGGTGGTGGTGCTCCTGGTGATCCTCCCCCTGCTCTGGAACATCTTCCTCAGCTTCCAGGAGCTGCGCCTCATCGAGCTGCAGAAGCTGAGCCTGTGGGCGGCGGAGTTCACCACCCGCAACTACGAGAAAGTAGTGGGCGCCCGGGGATTCATCACGCTGCTGCGCACCACCCTGATCTACTCCCTGTTCGGCACCATCCTGCCCCTGCTCCTGGGCCTGACAGCGGCCGTGCTGGCACGGGACGCCTTCCCGGGCCGGGGCGTCTTCCGCAGCATCCTCCTCTTTCCCTACATCGCCCCCATCGTGGCCACGGTCTTCGTCTGGCGCATGATGTTCAATGCCCAGTTCGGCATCGTCAACGAGTGGGCCTCCATGCTGGGGTACCCACGCCTCTCCTACTTCAGCCAGCGCTACGTGGATCTCCACCTCTTCGGCACGACGCTGAAATGGCCCCTGGCCTTGAGCATGGTGATCATCTTTTCCGGGTGGCGCTACTTCCCCTTCTCCTTCCTCTTCTATCTGGCTCGCCTCCAGGCCCTGCCCGAGGACCTCTACGAGGCGGCCAAGGTGGACGGGGCCACCCTCACCCAACGCTTCTGGTACATCACCCTGCCCCAGCTGCGGGTGGTGACAGCCACCCTGGTGCTCCTGCGCTTCATCTGGACCTTCAACAAGTTCGACGATGTCTTCCTCCTCACCGGGGGCGCGGCCGGCACCGAGGTGATCACCGTGAAGATCTACGACTGGCTCTTCGGCCGGGCGGACGTGGGGGCGGCGGCAGCCCTCTCCATCGTGCTGGCCATCATCCTGGCCGTCCTGCTGTTCATCTACTTCCGCTACTTCTTCGTGGAAGAGGAGGTGTAGACCATGTCCCGGGAAAATATCGAACAATTCTGGATCGGCGGCGTCCTGCGCTGGATCGGCATCGTCCTCTTCTTCCTGGCCTGTGCCTTTCCCTTCTACTACATGCTCCTCCTCTCCTTCCGCTCCATTCAGAGCGTGCTGGTGGAGCCTGCCAACCTGATCCCAGACTGGGAGTTGGTGCGCACCCTGCAGACCTACAAGGAAGTGCTCAAGCCGGTGGACCAGGGCGGCCAGGGGTTCGTCGTCTTCATCCGCAACAGCCTGGGCGTCTCCCTGGTGACCACGGCCATCACCCTCTGGGTTTCCATCTCCGCGGCCTACGCGGCCACCCGGCTGGACTTCCGAGGCAAGAACCTGGTCAACTGGGGCCTGCTGCTGGTTTACATGATCCCAGCCATCGTTCTGGCCATTCCCCTGTTCGTCCTCTACAGCAAACTGGGCCTGCGCTCGGATGTGCCCCGCCGCCTCCTGGGCCTGATCGTGGTCTACCTCTCCTCCACCCTGCCTGTGGCCCTCTACATGCTCCGCTCCTACTTCCAGACCATCCCAGTGGAGCTGGAGGAGGCCGCGCTCATCGACGGCTGCACCCGGCTGGAGGCCCTGCGCAAGATCGTCATCCCCCTTTCTCTGCCGGCCATTGCCTCCACCGGCCTCTACGTCTTCATGATCGCCTGGAACGAGTTCCTCTACGCCCTGCTCTTCCTCCTGGAGGAGCGCAATGCCTGGACCCTTCCCCTGGGCGTGAAGCAGCTGGACACCCAGGAGGTGCCCAAGACCATGCTCATGGCCGGCAGCGTGATCATCACCATCCCGGTGATCGTGCTCTTCACCTTCTTCGAGCGCTTCATCACCGGCGGGTTGACGGCCGGCGGCGTGAAAGGGTAGCCTGGCTGGAGGAGCCATCCGGCCTCGCACCCCGCTCGACCCGATCCGTTGGCAACACAAAAAGCCTCCCCGGTCCGTGAGATGGGCCGGGGAGGCTTTCGCGTGCAGGCAAATGCTCTGGATCACCCCTGACGGAGCCAGCGCACCCCGTAGGCCGGCACGGCCAGGGAGAGCTCGCCGCCTTCCCCCAGGACGTGATCGGCCCCGCCCAGGAGATCCGTCACCGGCGCGCCGGCCTGGAAGCCAAACGGCCCCAGGTTGGCCTGGAAGGGCTGCTCTTCCCCGGTGACGTTCTGGATGCAGAGCACCCGGCTGCGGCCGTCCGGGGCCACCCGCACGAAGGCGAAGAAGGCCGGCTGGTCCTGGAGCACGTGCTGGGCCCCGTTGGGGTGGAAGGCCGGCTCCCCCCGCCGGGCGCGCAGCAGGGCCCGATAGCGGGTGAAGACCTGGTGGCGCAGGTGGCGGGGATCGTCCAGCTCCGCCTCCAGGGCTCGGCGCTGGAACTTCTGCCGGTTGATGGTCCGGTAGTGGCCGGTGAGCTTCACCCCCTCCCGCCAGTTGCGGCTGCCGAAGAGGCTGTGCACGTAGATCCCCGGCACGCCCATGAGCCCCACCAGGATGGCCTGGCTGGCCATGAAGCGGTCCACCTGCACGGACTGGGGCTCGTCCGCGTTGGGGTCGTTGATGGCGTCGAAGTAGACGATGTTCAGCTCGTAGGGGCTCTTGCTCCCGTCCGGGTTGGCCCGGTAGGAGACGAAGCCCCCGTGGGCCAGGGAGAGCTCCACCAGGGCCTGGATCTCCGCCGGCTCCAGGATCCCCTCCACCGGGCGCAGGCCGATGCCGTCGTGGGAGGCCATGAAGTTGAAGAAGGTGGTCTGGTCCGAGGGGGTGTCCAGGGTGGCGGCCCAGGCCGAGAGCTTGCTGGCGTCCCCGGTGCGGAAGGTGTGTAGGGTCAGGGGGGGCAGGGCGAAGTTGTAGACCATCTGGGCCTCGTTGGTCCCGTCGCCGAAGTAGCTGATGTTCTCCTCGTGGGGCACGTTGGTCTCGGTGATCAGCAGCACCCCTGGGG
>WGCB01000503.1 GCA_015494005.1 Caldilineaceae bacterium | reverse complement strand
CTTGCCCACCGACTTCCCGGCCTCCCCCGAGGCCAACACCGAGGCCAGCGCCCAGAGCATCGCCGCCGCCCTCTCCCCCGAGGAGACCCAGGCCCTCCTCCGGGACGTGCCCGCGGCCTACCGCACCGAGATCAACGACGTCCTCCTGGCCGCCCTGGCCCTCACCCTCCAGGAGTGGAGCGGCCAGCCCGCCCTCATCGCCCTGGAGGGCCACGGCCGGGAGGAGCTCTTCCCGAACCTGGACCTCTCCCGCACCGTGGGCTGGTTCACCGCTCTCTACCCCGTGCGCCTGGCCCTGCCCCCGGACAGCCTCCGAAACCCGGGCCTGGCCCTGCGCACGGTCAAGGAGACCCTGCGGGCCATCCCCAATCGGGGCGTGGGCTTCGGCATCCTGCGCTACCTGCACCCGGACCCGAGCGTGCGCCAGCAGCTCCAGGCCATCGACCGGCCTCAGGTGGCCTTCAACTACCTGGGCCAGTTCGACCAGGCCCTGGCCCAGATGCCCGGCTTCGGTCCCGCACCCGAGAGCCCTGGCCCGGACCGCAGCCCCCAGGATGCCCGCAGCCACCTGCTGGAGATCACCGGGGCCATCGCCGGGGGGCGGCTCCAGATGGAGTGGGAGTTCAGCCCCCACATCCACCGCCCCAAGACCATCCAGCGCCTGGCTCAGGCCTTCCTGGACCACCTCCGGGCCCTCATCCAGCACTGCCAGGACCCGGACGCCTCCGCCCTCGCCCCCTCGGATTTCGCCGAGTTCGGCTGGGACGAGGAGGATCTGTCGGCCATCCTGGAGGCCATCGACGATGTGGAGTGAGGCTTCCAGGTGATGATTCCCATGCTGTGCCCCCTGTTTCGCAGGTTTTCCGTCTGTTTTTTCGTTGCCGCTGCCAACGTTTGTGATTGAGACCACAGGAAGGAGGAGGTGAACCCCGAACAAGCAAACCGATGCCCCAACATTGCAGAACCATCGCTACCTTTCACACTTTGTCGAACGAGTATTTTTGGAGGAAGAGCACATGCGAGCAAAATTCTACCGATTCGTCGTTCTGGCACTCATCCTGTCCCTGACGCTGGGCACAGGCGTGGGCCAGGCTAGCCCCCAATCCCAGGAGACGGCGCCGCCTCCCATCCTGCTGCGGGTGGGCACCCTGGTGCCGGACCTCAACGTCTTCCCCTCCTTGCCCGAGGGCCTGACCATCCCCGGCTACGCCCCGGACCAGCTGGGCTACTACATCGTCCAGTTCCAGGGGCCGGTGCAGCAGGCCTGGAAGGACCAGGTGACGGCCACCGGCGCGGAGCTCCTGGAGTACCTGCCGGACTTCGCCTTCAAGGTGCGGATGACCCCGGCCCAGGCCAGCCAGGTCCAGAGCCTGGACGCGGTCAAGTGGGTGGGCATCTTCCAGCCTGGCTACAAGCTGAGCCCCACCCTGGTGCGAGACGGCGTCCGCCTCTACACCGTGCGCATCGAGCGGGGCGTGGATCCCAGCCCCATCGTCGACGCCATCGCCCAGCGGGTCTCCCTGCTGGTGGACGGCACCGGGCGCAAGATCGTGGTCGCCGCCAACGAGGCCCAGCTCCAGGCCGTGGCCCAGCTGCTGGACGTGGCCTGGATCGAGAACTTCGTGCTGCCTCAGAAGCACAACGAGTACGGTGGCGGCGTGATCATGGGCGCGAACACGGCCCACGCCAACGGCTATGACGGCTCCACCCAGATCGTGGCCGTGGCGGACACAGGTCTGGGAGACGGCACCCCTCAGGGCGCCCACCCGGACATCCCGGCCAGCCGCATCGTGGCCATCTACAACTGGCCCGGCCAGCCCGACTCCTGCTTCGCCAGCATCGACGATGACGGCCCTCAGGATGTGGACAGTGGCCACGGCACCCACGTCTCCGTCTCCGTCCTGGGTGACGGGGATGCCAACGGCATCGGCCTGGGCGTGGCCCCGGCGGCCAAGCTGGTCTTCCAGGCCACGGAGAACTGGGCGAACACATCCTTCTTCTGCAAGATCTTCGCTGGCGCGGACGACGGCTACTACCTGACCGGTCTGCCCGACGATCTGAACGACCTCTTCCAGCAGGCCTACGACGACGGCGCCCGCATCCACTCCAACTCCTGGGGTGCGGCGGTGGACGGCGAGTACAACTCCAACAGCGCGGAGGCGGACCAGTTCGTCTGGAACAACCCGGACATGACCATCACCTTCTCCGCGGGCAACGACGGCGAGGACGCCAACAACGACGGCGTGGTGGACGAGGACTCCACTGGCGCGCCGGCCACGGCCAAGAACGTGATCACCGTGGGCGCCAGCGAGAACGACCGGGCGGATGAGTGGCCCTGCGACACCAGCCTCACCTACACCTCCCACGACGCCTACCAGGACGGCGAGACCTGCAGCAGCATGGGGGGCAAGAACATCCTGGGCACGGCCGGCCAGCGCTGGGGCTTCACCACGGAGCCGCTGAACAGCGACGTCACCGCCGGCAACCCGGAGCAGATGGCGCCCTTCTCCAGCCGCGGCCCCACCGACGACGGCCGGATCAAGCCTGACGTGGTGGCCCCCGGCACCTGGATCCTCTCCGGCTACTCGGACCTCTACCAGGAGGGCTACGATGGGGATCCGGTGAACCCCAAGAACAACTCCTACCAGTGGGACGGCTGGGGCATGCCCTTCAACAAGTACTACAAGTACATGGGCGGCACCTCCATGTCCAACCCCCTGGCTGCCGGTGGCGCAGCGGTGATCCGGGACTTCTACCAGAAGGCCTACAGCCACTCTGCCAGCGCCGCCCTGGTCAAGGCCACCATGATCAACTCGGCGGTGGACCTGCTGGACGAGAACAACGACGGGGTGAACGACAACGCCTACCCCATCCCCAACGTGCATGAGGGTTGGGGCCGGGTGAACCTGGCCAACGCCACGGACGGCAGCCACGTCTACGTGGACGACGCCAACGGCCTGAACACCGGCGACAGCAGCAGCTTCCAGTACAGCGTGGCCAGCAGCGGCAGTCCCTTCAAGGTCACTCTGGTCTGGAGCGACTACCCCTCCACAGAGAGCGCCTCCAAGAACCTGGTCAACGACCTGGATCTGGTGGTCACCTCGCCCAGCGGCGCGGTCTACAAGGGCAACAACTTCAGTGGCGGCTGGTCCGTGACCGGCGGCAACGAGGATCGCACCAACAACGTGGAGAACGTCTACGTCCAGTCCGCGGAGGCGGGGACCTGGACCGTGGAGATCAGCGGCTTCAACGTGCCCAACGGGCCGCAGCCCTTCGCCCTGGTGGTGGACGGCGACTTCGGCAATGCGCCGACGCCCACCCCCACCAACACACCGGCGCCACCTACGGCCACGCCCACCAACACGCCGGTGCCGCCCACGGCTACGCCGACCAACACGCCGGTGCCACCCACAGCGACGCCCACGAACACACCGGCGCCGCCCACGGCTACACCCACGGACACGCCGGTGCCGCCCACGGCCACGCCGACGAACACACCGGGGGCTACGGCTACACCGACGAACACGCCCGTGCCGCCCACGACTACGCCGACCAACACGCCGGCGCCGCCCACGGCCACACCCACGGACACGCCGGTGCCGCCCACAGCCACGCCCACCAACACACCGGTACCGCCCACGCCAACCCCGACGCCAGGGGCCAGCAGCATGCACGTGGGCGATCTGGACGGGGTGAGCACCAACCTGACCTGGTTCTGGAGCGCGGATGTGACCATCACCGTCCACGATGCGGGTGAGAACCCGGTGGCCAACGCCACGGTGGACGGCAGCTGGAGCTCCGGCTTCGGCGGCACCACTTCCTGCACCACGGACAGCAGCGGCCAGTGCACGGTGACGCGAGACATCATCTTCAACCGGGTCAAGAACGTGACCTTCACGGTGGACAATGTCTCCCACGCCAGCCTGACCTACCAGTCCGCGGACAACCACGATCCGGACGGCGACAGCGACGGCACGTCCATCACCGTGTCCCGCTGATCCCACGAACGCCACGGAACGAGCCTCTGGGGCCTGGGATGCCACCGCATCCTGGGCCCCAGGGCTCCCCTGGCTTCCTGAAACCTGTGCCCAAAGACTTCAACGCAGCTCACACCAAGCCCCCAACTCGGACAAAGCCATGAACAAGCGCAACATCCAGGACTTCTATCCCCTATCCCCCATGCAGCAGGGCATGTTCTTCCACAGCCTGCTGGCGCCGGAATCCGGCGTCTACGTGGAGCTGTTCCAGTGCACCCTGCAAGGAGACCTGGACCTGGATGCCTTCCGCCAGGCCTGGCAGCGGGTGGTCCAGCGCCACCCCATCCTGCGCACCGGCTTCACCGGGGAAGGGCTGAAGGAGCCCATCCAGGTGGTCCACCGCCAGGTGGAGGTGCCCCTGCGTCTGCTGGATCTGCGGGAACTCCCCCCGGAAGAGCAGGAACAGCGCCTGGAGGCCCTGGTGGCGGAGGAGCGGCAGCGGGGCTTCGCCCTGGCCAAGCCTCCCCTCATGCGCCTGACCCTGGCCCGCACGGGCGACGACACCCATCGCTTCATCTGGACTCATCACCACATTCTCCTGGACGGCTGGTCCTCGCCCATCCTCATGCAGGAGGTCTTCGCCTGGTACGAGGCCCTGCGCCAGGGCCAGACCCCGAACCTGCCCCCGGCCCATCCCTACCGGGACTACATCGTCTGGCTGCGCCGCCAGGACATGACCCAGGCCGAGCGTTTCTGGAAGGAGACCCTGGCCGGTTTCCAGGCCCCCACTCCCCTCACCGTGGACCAGCCCCCGGACGAGGCGGCGGAGGAGCGCTACGAGGAAGTGGACCGAGTGCTCTCCCGGGAGCTCACCGAGCAGCTCCGGGAGCTGGCCCGCCGCCAGCACGTGACCCTGAGCACCCTGATCCACGGGGCCTGGGCCCTGCTCCTCAGCCGCTACAGCGGGGAAGACGACGTGGTCTTCGGCACCACCGTCTCCGGCCGCCCCGCGGACCTGCCCGGCGCGGAGTTCATGATCGGCCTGTTCATCAACACCCTGCCCGTCCGGGCCCAGATCCAGCCGGAGCTTCCCGTGGGGGAGTGGCTGCGTCGCTTCCAGGAGCACCTGGTGGAGCTGCGCCAGTATGAGTACAGCCCTCTGGTGCGCATCCAGGGCTGGAGCGACGTGCCCCGGCAGTTGCCCCTCTTCGAGAGCATCCTGGTCTTCGAGAACTACCCCACGGCCAGCACCCTGGAGGAGGAAGGGCTGGAGGGCAGCCTGACCATCCAGGATGTGGGCTCCATCGAGCAGACCAACTACCCGTTGAACCTGGTGGCCGGCGCGGACGAAGAGCTCATGCTCAAGATCCTCTACGACTGCCGCCGCTTCCAGCCCGAGAGCATCCAACGCATGCTGGGGCATCTGGAGCAGCTGCTCCAGGGCATGGCCCGGGATCCCCAGCAGCGGGTCCGGGAGCTCAGCCTGCTCACCCCGGCGGAGGAGTGGCAGATCCTGGTGGAGTGGAACCAGACCGCCGCGGACTATCCTCTGGAGACCCCGGTGCACCGCCTCATCGAGGAGCAGGTGGACCGCACGCCGAAAGTGACGGCCGTTTGGCACGAGGGCCGCAGCCTCAGCTACCGGGAGCTCAACGCCCGGGCCAACCAGCTGGCCCACTTCCTGCACCGGCAAGGTGTGGGCCCGGACACGCCTGTGGGCATCGCGGTGACCCGCTCGCCGGAGATGATGGTGGCCGTGCTGGGGGTGCTCAAGGCCGGCGCAGCCTACCTGCCCCTGGACCCTGCCTATCCGAAAGCGCGTCTCCAGTTCATGCTGGCGGACGCGCAGGCCCCCATCCTCCTCACCCAGGAAAGCCTGGTCGATAGCCTGCCAATCTCCAATCTCCAGTCGCCAATCTCTGTGATCAAGCTGGACGCCGACTGGCCCACCATCGCCCAGGAGTCCACGGAAAACCCGGAATTCCCTGTGCAACCGGAGCATCTGGCCTACATCATCTACACCTCGGGCTCCACTGGCCGGCCCAAAGGCGTGCTCCTGGAGCACCGGGGGCTGACCAACCTGGTCTGCAACTACGCCTTGGGGCTGCACCTGCCGGCGGGGAAGCGGGTGTTCCAGTTCTTCTCCCTCAACTTCGACGGCTCGGTGGGGGAGATCTTCCCAGCCCTGGTCCAGGGGGTGACCCTCTACCTGCCCACCCAGGAGACCCTGCTCTCCGTGACGGAGCTGCACCGCTATCTCCAGGAGCATGCCATCACCCACCTGACCATCACGCCTTCCCTCCTGGCCATCCTGCCGGAGGACGAGCACCCGGCCCTGGAGACCATCGTGGTGGGCGGGGAGGCCTGCCCCAACGGCGTGGCCCGTCGCTGGCTCCGGGAAGGGCGGCTCTTCATCAACGCCTACGGCCCCACAGAGACCACCATGGTGGCCACCTGGCACCTGGTGCGGGACGTGCCCCCCACCCCAGGGATCGTGCCCATCGGCCGACCGGTGGACAACGCGCACGCCTTTGTCCTGGACCGCTACGGCCATCCCGTGCCCGTGGGCGTCCCCGGGGAGCTCTACGTCGGCGGGGTGGGCGTGGCCCGAGGCTATCTCAACCGGCCGGAGCTGACCGCGGAGCGCTTCGTGCCCGCCGCGTCCCTGGGCGCCCGGGAGGGGCAGTTGGTCCATGCTCTGGCCCAGGCCACGAAAAAGGTCAATGGGAAGCGCGTGCGGCTGGGAAACGGATGGAGGGAGAAGGAGAAAGGGGCGGAAGAGAGGAAACAGGCACGAGACGGCAGCTCTGCGGCCCCGGTCACCCAGCCCACCAATCGGCCAATTGACCGCCTCTACCGCACCGGTGACATCGTCCGCTACCGGCCGGATGGAAGCCTGGAGTTCCTGGGCCGGGTGGATGACCAGGTCAAAGTGCGGGGGTTCCGCATCGAACTGGGGGAAATCGAGGCGGCGCTGGACGAGCACCCCCAAGTCCACGAGGCCGCGGTGACCGTCTGGGAGGACGACTCCGGGGACAAGCGGCTGGTGGCCTACGTGGTGGGGACGACGGAAGACGGGGGTCGTGAGGCCGACCTTACTCCTCACTCCTTACTCATTTCAGAGTTGCGCGCCTTCCTCCAGGAGCGCCTGCCCCACTACATGGTCCCCTCCCACTTCGTCC
>WGCB01000502.1 GCA_015494005.1 Caldilineaceae bacterium | reverse complement strand
GCGGCCACGCCAGCCAGGGCGAGCAGCGGCTCCTGCTCAGCCTGGTCAAGCCCAAGTACTTCATCCCGGTGCACGGGGAGCCCCGCATGCTCCACCGGCACAAGAAGACGGCCATGGAGATGGGTTTCCCCGCCGAGCGGATCTTCATCCTGAACAACGGCGACGCCGTGGAGTTCAGCGAGGATGGCCGAGCCCGGGTCGTCCGGGAGTACGCGCCGGCGGACCCGGTGCTGGTGGACGGCAGTGGCGTGGGCGACATCGGCCCGGCGGTCCTGCGGGAGCGGGAGATCCTGGCGGACCACGGTTTCGTGGTGGCCGTCGTCCCCTGGGATCGCTCCAAGGGGGCGCCGCGAGGGCCCATCCGCCTGAACAGTCGGGGATTCGTCTACCTGCGGGAGAGCACCGACCTGATGCAAAGCGCTGTGCGTCGCCTGGAGAAGGCCCTCTCCAACGGCCGGCGTATGAGCCGACGGGAAGCGGAGGAGAAGGTCAAGGAGACACTGACCCGCTACCTGTACGAGAAAACCAAACGACGTCCCATGATCGTCCCGGTCATCGCGGATTGATGGTCCTGCTCCTGGCTTGCCGGCAGCTGTCGGCAGCCAGGAGCAGGACAGGGAATGGGATCCAGGGGATGAGCCAGCCCACGGAATTGGGGTGACTGGACGCAAAATCGACGGGGAGAGTAGAGGTTTCGTATGTTTTTCGCAAATAACAGCGGTTGACGGGCCCCAGAACTGCTGTTATAATGGCTTTGCCATTGTATTACCTCGCTGAGGCATTTCTCCCGAACCAGCTTCTCTTCCAATCGAACAATCGAAAGCGGACATCGAAACTGAGGTTGGCTGTGAAGGCAATCTTGTTTCGAGCCTTCACCCAAACCCAGCCAAGGGATACTGCGGCGAACCTCATTGAGCGAAGTTGTCCTGGTCCCCAACCAGGAGCGGCGGAAGAGTCGATCAAAGGTGCTCGAGCTTCCTGGTAGCCGCCTTCGAGGCAGCCTTCGTCCGAGAGCGTTTCCGCCCCCGTTGTGAACCGAGAAACGCACCTCAGCCCGAGCTGGCTCTGCCCCTGACGGCATTGGTCCCCACCACCCAATTTGTCCTGAACCATCCGTGGATCGACTCGAACAACCTGGAACCTGAGCTGCTGTCGTACCCCAAACTGTGTCCACCGCTCTTCCCACCACCATAGCCCACTCTTCTGTGTGGACCCCACGCTGCTGATCCAATTTGTGGGAAATCGCTGGATAGGCGCCGAGGCAGAACCGTGTCTTGGCGTGGGGCGAAAGTATGTGACAACCGATTTCTACCAGGGTGTCAGCGGTTCACGAGAGCGATTTTACGCAACGCAGCATCGAATACAAGCCAGAGTAGCATGGCCCGTCACCAGCCTGGGGCACCAGGGGGACGGGGGCATGTTTTTCGATCCAAACCGCCTGGCCGGACGTGTCAGGCCTAGAACCCAGAGCGAAGAGAAATGATCGAAATAGAGACAACGACTACAGAGGAAAAACCTATGGAAGTGCTCTCCATGACCATCGCTCAACTGGAGGAGCTGACGCTGGATGAGCTCCGAGAGTTGGCCCGCACCATGGGTGTGACGGGCTACACTCGGCTGAAAAAATACGATCTCATCATGCGTCTCCTGCGAGCCAATGCAGAGAAGCAGGGCTACATTTTCGGCGGTGGTATCCTGGAGATCGTCTCCGACGGCATCGGCTTCCTGCGCAGCGATCACCTGCTGCCCGGGCCAGAGGATGTCTACGTGAGCCAGAGCCAGATCCGGCGCTTCAGCCTGCGCACCGGGGACCTGGTGGTGGGCCAGGTGCGCCCGCCCAAGGAGACGGAGAAATACTACGGTCTGCTGAAGGTCGAGGCGGTCAACGGGCTGGATCCGGAACAGGCCAAACACCGGCCCCACTTCGACAAGCTCACCCCCATCTTCCCCAACGAGCAGATTCTCCTGGAGACCAAGCCCAGCATCCTGGCCACCCGCCTGATCGACATGCTGGCCCCCATTGGCCGCGGCCAGCGTGGTCTCATCGTCAGCCCGCCCAAGGCCGGCAAGACCACCGTGCTCAAGCGCATCGCCAATGGCATGACCGCGAACTACGACGATCTGCATCTCATGGTGGTGCTCATCGGTGAGCGGCCGGAAGAGGTGACGGACATGGACCGCTCCGTGGAAGCCGAGGTGGTGAGCAGCACCTTCGACGAGCCGGTGCAGAACCATGTCCGGGTGGCGGAGATGGCCCTGGAGCGGGCCAAGCGCCTGGTGGAGCTGGGGAAGGACGTGGTCATCCTCCTGGACAGCATCACCCGGCTCACTCGGGCCTACAACCTGACTGTGCCTCCGTCAGGACGAACCCTCTCCGGTGGTATCGATCCGGCAGCCCTGTATCCGCCCAAACGCTTCTTCGGCGCGGCCCGGAACCTGGAAGAAGGAGGCAGCCTGACCATCATCGCCACCACCCTGGTGGACACGGGCAGCCGCATGGACGATGTGATCTACGAGGAATTCAAGGGCACAGGCAACATGGAGCTCCACCTGAGCCGACGTCTGGCCGAGCGGCGCATCTTCCCCGCCTTCGACATCGAACGCAGCGGCACCCGGGCCGAGGAGAAACTCCTGGACCCGGAGACCCTGGCCAAGGTCTACACCCTGCGGCGCATGATCGACGCCATGGGCGGGGGCTACGAGGCCATCGTCCCCATCCTGGAACGGCTGAGCCGAACCCGCAACAACCAGGAGTTCCTGGACACACTGACCCGCTAGTTTCCCCTCTTCGACGAGAAGACGGAGGCCGGAACGGCTGCCATTTGGTAGCTGAACCGGCCTCTTTTTGTTCCCATGGGACCGTAAGTTTGGGCCTGACGAACTCTCCCTGGATTGGCCAATCTGGCCTTAGATTTGCATAGATTCTGCACGCCCAATAGGGGTCAAGCCGCGCCTGTCTCGTAATTTTGAGCCCATTCTGGGCCGATTTTGCGCCGTTTCCAAACCAAAAGAAAGCTTCGCGCAAGGCCGAAAACCGCCCAGATCCCGCTACAGCCCGGCCCGTAGGATATGAAAAACCTACGTTTCTTGTACGATTCCCCGACGGCGCGTCTCGCAACGCGTGTTGCGGCAGAGAATCTGGCTCTCAGATTTGTATAACGCTTGGCCCGTTTGCTATAATGCGAGGCCAGAACAGGTATCCCCAGGGCACATGAGCACACATGGCAGGAGCGACAACGCTCCATTTTTCTCCCTGGGCCGATCTGTTCTCAGGGCTGTAGGCAGTACGTGATTCTGGCTTCTTGGGTTCCAGTAGCGCGACACTTCACCCTTCACAGCCCGGCCAACCAGCACGGAGAGGCAGACTATGCCATCAGATGCAGACAAATCGTCTGACCATAGCGGATCGAGGCAAGCTGTCCCCCCCCAAAGCAACGATCACTATTCCGGGCGACGAAGCCCATTTCACCGTGACGACATCTACAACCTAGGCCATTCGAACCGCCTCACTCCTCTCGCCGCAGGCGCCGCCAGCAGCCCATCCGCCATGGACACACCGGGCATCGAGGAGACGGCGCAAGCCACGGCCCACCACTTCAGCCCGAGGCAGCTCTACCGGAGAGCGCCCGGAGCAGGACCAAGCCGTGAGCAGGCCAGCACTTCCGCCGAGACCCTCCCTCCTCCACCGCCCGAACTTTCCCTCCCCCCCAAGCTTCGCAGCCAGCTCAACCGCTTCATCGGTGACCAGGTCACCCCGGTGCGGTTGGCCAGCCATCTGGCAGTGCTGGTCGTG
>WGCB01000501.1 GCA_015494005.1 Caldilineaceae bacterium | reverse complement strand
CCCCAGGCTGATGCGCATCATGAAGCGGTCCACCTGAGCTTCCGGCAGAGGGAACGTGCCCTCGTATTCGATCGGGTTCTGGGTGGCCAGGACCAGGAAGGGGCGCGCCATCGGATAGGTCACCCCATCGACCGTGATCTGGCGCTCTTCCATGGCCTCCAGCAGGGCGGATTGGGTCTTGGGCGTGGCCCGGTTGATCTCGTCCGCCAGCACGATCTGGGCCATCACCGGCCCCGGGCGGAACTGGAACTCCAGGGTCTTCTGGTTGAAGACGCTGACCCCGGTCACATCGCTGGGCAGCATGTCCGGGGTGAACTGGATGCGGCTGAAGCTGCAGCCGATGCTGCGGGCCAGGGCCCGGGCCAGCATGGTCTTGCCCACGCCGGGCACGTCCTCGATGAGCAGGTGGCCTTCGCAGAGGAGGGCCACCAGGGTCAGGCGGATCTCCTGCTCCTTGCCCACGATCACCTTCTTCACGTTGTCCAGGAGCCGGTCCGCGATGGTTTTCGCCTGTTGCATGGGTGTTCCTCGTGGTGGGTACGGGTTTCGGAAAGCACGGGAGAAGGCACGGGCGCAGCAAGGGGTGCTCCAGAGGTTGCCAGGTCTGCGCGCCGCGGATCCATTATCCCCAATTGGGCCAGGAGAGTTCGTATCATGGGCTACAATGTGCCGCCGGCGCCCGCCTGGGATCGCCCTTCCTCTCCCTGAAAATACACCATTTCGCCCCTCCAGGCAAGGAAAGGAGCGGAGTGGGGTCGCCCGGGCGTTCAGCGTTTCCGGTAAAACTTGCTATAATGGAGGCCGGACAGGCACAACCCAGCACACTCCCCTCCCCCTGCCACACCCCTCTGGAGGTCTGGACATGGAACTGCACGAGTACCCCCGCCCCGCGGACGACACCGGCATCGGCATCCACTGGAGCGCCAGCTTCCCCGTGGCGGTGGGCCTGGGCAAGATCCGGGACTTCTGGGTGCCGGAGATGAAGGCCATGGGCATCAAGTGGGTGAAGATCGCCGTCCACGACGGCGCGCTGCCCCTGGTGGAGCTGCTCCTGGAACAGGGTTTCATGCCCATCGTGCGCATCTACCGGCCCAAGCCCAACCCGGGCCACCTGAGCTCCAAAGAGCTGGCCGCGGTGGAGGATCTGATCCGGGCCGGCGTCAGCTACTTCGAGTTCAACAACGAGCCGGACCTGGGCCTGGAGTGGGAGGGGGGCCAGGTGCCGCCCAATGCCCTGGACATCGTGGCCGAGAACGCCATCATCGACATGGAGGCCATCCTGGAGCGGGGAGGCATGCCCGGGGTGCCAGCCGTCTCCACCGGCACCCGCTGGGACATCGTGGGCAAGATCGTGGAGAAGGGCCGGGCCGACCTCTTCCACGGGCCGGTCTGGCAGGCGGTCCACAACTACTCGGTGAACCATCCCCTGGACTACCCCTACGACGCCGGCAACCAGGAGGGCGCGCCCTACACCCGAGAGTTTTACGAGGCCCTGCGCCAGGAGCAGTGGGAGGGTGACGCCTGGAGCGGACGCTCCCTGGAGGAGGTGAACCGCCTGCGCCAGGAGCACAGCAACCCAGGCGCCACCATCATGGACGACGCCTCCTGCTGGCTGGCCTACGAGCGCTTCGACGCCCTGGTCCGCCAGCACATCGGCCGCAGCATCCCCATCCTGGCCACGGAGGACGGCTACCTGGTGGGCGAGGCCGCGGATCCCCGCTACCCGGCCACCACCCCCAACCTGCACATGGCCCAGACCCTGGAGGCCTGCCGGGTCCTCATGGGGACGAGCAAACGCTTCCCTCCCGCACCCAACTATTTCTTCTGCTCCGCCTTCTGGCTCATGGCCAATTTCGAGCTGGGCAGCCCCAGCTCCTGGTGGGAAGGCCATGCCTGGTACAGCAGCCGCTGGCCCGGAGGCAAACTGCCCATCGTGGACGCCCTGAAGGCCGAGCCCAAGGTGCCCCGGGCCTGGCAGGAGACGCCGGTGCAGAAGGCCGTGATCCAGGGCGTGGTCCTCCACCCGGACGGACCCCGGACTGTGCTCCTGAAACGCAAGGGGCCCGGGGAGGAGTTCCAGGAGCTGGCCCGGACGGAGCTGGACGACCAGGGCCGTTTTCGCTTCCCAGAGGTGGCCCCAGGCCGCTACCAGGTGGCCATCCTGGAGACGCCTCTGCAGCAGGAGGTGCAGGTGGCCCCAGGGCAGCGGATGGTCCATTTGACCTTCGACCTGGCCGCGCCTTCCCCCGAAGAGCCCCGGGAGAGCATCCTCCAGGGCCAGGTGCGGGGTGGGGCCCAGGCCACCCTCCTCCTGGTCCGCCAGCAGGACGGCGAGTCCCTGCAGACGGTGGCCCGGGAGGACGGCTCCTTCCGCTTCCTCAACCTGCCCCCAGGGGACTACACGGCCAGCGTGCAGGAGCCGCCGGGCAGCCGCCAGGCCGGCATCACCCTGGATGGCCGGGAGGAAAAGCGCGTGGAGCTGGCCGTCTTCGGCTGGGGCTACACCATCCGAGACGGCGGGGAGAGCCCAGGTTTCGGCATCATCCGCTGCAGCGTGGAGGGGCACAAGGGGCTGGAGGTGAAGGCCCGCACCGAGGGCTGGGAGAGCAACCCGGTGACCACGGGCAGCAAGGCGGAGTACGGCGAGTTCGCCTGCGAGATCGCCCCCCTGGGCGCAGGCAACTACGTGGTGGAGGTCCTGGGGCTGAAGGACGACCAGGGCCAGCCCCTCACCCTGGAGGCGCCGGTGCGGGTGGAGCTGGATCGGGTGGCCTTCGTGGAGTTCGTCTTCACCGAGCCCAGCCCGGAGGAAGCCTCCCACAGCTCCCGGATCTTCGGCCGGGTGGTCAACGGGGCCGGGCTCACCGTGGCCCTGATGGACAAGCAGCCCCAGCGCTGGGAGCAGACCGTGGGTCCGGACGAGGGCTTCCAGTTCCAGGATCTGGGCCCAGGCATCTACACCCTGGAGGTGGTGGGCTGGGAGGAGCTGACCCGCCACCCTCGCATCACCCTGGACGGCAGCAACCAGGTGGAGGTGAACCTGGTGGTGCCCTCCCCGGAGGAGCCGGCCCCATCCCAGGGGAAGCACGCCATCAGCGTCATCACCGGCGTCGCGCCGGGCACGGCAGGCAAGACGGCGGTCCTGGTGGAGGCCCAGGGAGGCCGCCTGGAGCAGGAGGTGGGCCGCCACGACCGCTTCACCTTCCGCAACCTGCCCCCGGGGATCTACACCCTGAGCGTGGCCGAGACCTATCTCCAGGAGAACCTAGTGGTGGATGGCCTCCAGGGTTGGGAGGTGATCTTCCCGCCGGTGGAGGCGGAGTGGGTGGCGGAGGTGCGCCCGGCAGGGCGAGGCCCGGGCTTCAGCGTGGTCCGCGCGGAGGTGCTGGGGCGCATGGACTGGCCGGTGCGCATCTACACCGAGGGCTGGGCTGGCATCACCCAGCGCACAGGCAGCAAGCAGGAGTACGGCGAGTTTGCCCTGGAGTTCAGTCCTCTGGGCCCAGGCCGCTACGTGGTGGAGCCCGAGGGCATGGACGTGAAGGCCGAGGTGGAGCTCACCGGCCGGGAGGTGCTCATGGTCACCTTCCGGCGCAGCGGCGTGGCCTCTGGCCCCACGGTGGTGCGTCCCCTGCCCCCAGAGGGCACCAAGCCCGAGAAGCCCATGCCCAGCCCGGCTCCCGCGCCCACGCCTTCGCCCCAACCGCCCCGATACGAGCACGCCATCCTCCTGGCCGCGCCCCCAGCGGACATGGCCGAGCTGCAGGCCCTGCTCCAGTACGCGGAGGCCTTCCAGCCCCACGTGGCTGCCAACCAGGAGGAGGCCCTGGAAGCCCGTCACGTGACCCTGCTGGGCTTCTCCCCGGAGGAGGCCCAACCCCTCCAGGATCGGCTGCGCTTGGCCGGCATCTCCTTCGACCAGGTGTCCCCGCCCCTGGCCCCGGAGCTGCGCCGGCGCGTCCAAGCCAGGCGTCCCTGGTGATCCCGACCCCAATTTGCGCAAACCCCTTGACAAAGCCTTCTTCCCGGGCCTATAATGGCCTTAGTGGAAGCGCTTCCATGCTTCCTGCTCCCCCGTGACGTCCATCCTGTGGTTCGTTCTTCATCCCAAAACAAAATCCTGCTCTTTCGCACACTCGACATCCCATCCCCCGCCTGTACCTGTCCAACTTCTGTCCAGATCCAGCGCCGCGCAGCACCGCGCAGTTCCGCGGCTGAACCAGGGGCGTTCCAGTGGCTGTCACCATCTACGATGTGGCCAAGGCAGCTGGCGTAGGCATCGGCACCGTCTCCCGGGTCATCAACGACAGTGACCGGGTGAGCCCGGAGACCCGCGCCCGGGTGTTGGCCGCCATCGAGCAGCTGGGCTACAAGCCCAATCCCATGGCCCGCAACCTTTCCCGTCAGCGGGTGCGGAGCATCGGCGTGCTGCTCAGCTTCCTCACCAGCCCCTTCCAGGTGGCGGTGCTCCAGGGCATCGAGCAGGTGATCTCCAAGGCCGGCTACGAGCTGGTGGTCTACAGCATCGAATCCCCGGAGCGCCGGGACCTGGTCCTGGAGAACCTGTTGGAAGGCCTGCGCCTGGACGGGGTCATCGCCGTCTCCTTCGCCCCGGAAGAGCATTTCCTCCAGCGTTTTCGCCGCTACCAGATCCCCGTGGTGGTCACCGACTACCACCAGGAAGGGCTGCCCTCGATCTTCGTGGACAACGTCCGAGGCGGCCGGATGGCCACTCAACACCTGCTGGAGCTGGGCCATCGCCGCATCGCCTACATCCAGGACCACTTCCAGCGGCCCAACGGCCCCCAGGGGAACTGGCCGGGCCAGGATCGACGCCTGGGCTATCTCCAGGCCCTGGAGGCAGCCGGGGTGGAAGCGGAGCCCAGCCTGATCGTGGAGAGCCAGGGCCACACCCGAGCCCGAGGGGCCGCGGCCATGGCCCAGCTCCTGGAGCGGCCGGATCCGCCCACGGCTGTCTTCGCGGCCAGCGATATGCTGGCCCTGGGCGCCATGGAGCAGATCCACCAGCGGGGACTTCGGGTCCCCGGGGACGTGGCCCTGGTGGGGTTCGACGACATCGAGCTGGCCGCCTTTGCCGCCCTGACCACCGTCCGCCAGCCCATGCGGCGGATGGGCCGCCTGGCCGCCCAGGCCCTGGTCCAACTGCTGGCCAAGGAGCCCCTGGAGACCCTGGCCCAGGAGCTGCCCCTCACCTTGGTGGTGCGGGAATCCTGTGGGGCGAAAGCGGGCCTGCAATCGGGTGTGGCCCCTTCGGAGAGCACTCATCCGTGACGCGCGCCGGATCGAAGCGCAGAACCATGGCTCTTTCCACCCGAGCGCTCGTCTCCCAGAAGCACATCGATCCACCAGATTCTTGCCTGGACGATGCAAGATTCAGCGCCCATCTGATGAGGTAGATGGAGCCTGCACCAGAAAGGAGGTGGTGCACAGACTGTGATACTGTCTATTCGAGACACCCTTTTCCACCGTTTCGATTCGGATCTGTTTGAGCCGAACCACACAAGGAGAAATGCACTATGAACCGAAAGTTTTTCACGCTATTTGCCCTGTTGCTGGCCCTGGCGCTGGTGTTGACTGCCTGCCCGGCCCAGCAGCCCGCGGCCCCGGCCGCAGAGGAGGCCGCGCCAGCCGCGGAAGAGGCCGCTCCCGCTGCGGAAGAGGCCGCTCCCGCTGCGGAGGAAGCCGCCCCAGCCCAGGAAGAGGCCCCGGCCGAGATGTCCGGCACGGGCCAGCCTCACCTGGACAAAGCCCTGGCCGGTGAGTACGCGGGAACGGTCGTCACCATGTTCGGCCCTTTCACCGGACCGGACGAGGTGAAGTTCAACGAGTCGGTGGCCGAGTTCGAAAAGAAGACTGGCATCGACATCCAGTACACCGGCTCCAAAGAATTTGAGACCACCATCTCCGTACGGGTGGATGCAGGCGATCCGCCGGACATCGCCGACTTCCCCCAGCCCGGCCTGCTGGGCAACCTGGCCAAGGCTGGCAAGGTGGTGGACGTGAGCTCGTTCATGAACATGGACTGGCTGAAGAAGAACTACAAGCAGGCCTGGCTGGACATGGCCATGATGGACAGCCCGGAGGGAGAGATCATGGCCGGGGTCTGGGCTCGCTTCAACGGCAAGAGCCAGGTCTGGTACCCCAAGAAGGCCTGGGATGAAGCCGGATACCCCATCCCTCAGACCTGGGACGAGATGATGGAGCTGACCCAGCAGATCGCGGACGATGGGGACACGGCCTGGTGCATCGGCATCGAGTCTGGGACGGCCACGGGCTGGCCGGCCACAGACTGGATGGAAGAGATCATGCTGCGCACCACCTCCCTGGAGAACTACGACAAGTGGACCCGGGGCGAACTGCCCTTCACCTCCCCGGAGGTGAAGCACGCCGCGGAGATCATGGCTGAGATCTGGCTCAACCCAGACTATGTCTTCGGTGGACGGGAGGGCATCGTCTCCACCTTCTTCGGTGACGCCCCCGCGCCCATGTTCGAAGATCCGCCCAAGTGCTGGATGCACAAGCAGGGCAACTTCATCACCAGCTTCTTCCCCGAGGGCCTGGAAGCAGGCGTGGACTACGACTTCTTCTACCTGCCGCCCATCGACGAGCAGTACGGCAAACCCTACCTGGTGGCCGGCGACATCTACGCCATGTTCAACGACCGGCCCGAGGTGCGGGCTGTGATGGAGTTCTTCACCACTGGCGAGTCCTTGAAGACCTGGCTGGCCAGCGGTGGCGCCCTCTCGCCCCACAACGACGCCTCCCTGGATTGGTACGGCGACGACGTGGAGCGGAAGGTGGCCCAGTTCGTCCAGGAGGCGGACAGTGTCCGCTTCGATGGCTCGGATCTGATGCCCAGCGAAGTGGGGGCTGGCTCCTTCTGGAAGGGCATGACAGATTGGATCGCAGGCACTGTGGATCTGGACACGGCCCTGGCGGAGATCGACGCCGCCTGGCCGAAGTAAGGTTGCTGGGAGGTGCGGCGCGCTCCAGTGGGTGCGTCGCACCTCCTCCTACCCTCAGGAGGGATTCCATGCCAAGCAAACCACCGTCCGCGGCTGACGCTGCACTCCTGGAGGAGCCCCTGGGGCTTCGGGAGCGGATCCTCGCGTACCTCCTCCGGCTGCTGATCGCCGTGGCCATTCCGGCCGCGACCATCGCCGTGTTCATCCTCGGCTTTCGCTTCCTGCGGGAGAGCGACGCGCCCAAACTGGTGATCGTGGTCATGTCCATCGTG
>WGCB01000500.1 GCA_015494005.1 Caldilineaceae bacterium | reverse complement strand
TCTGTTGACTGCTGGCTGCTGACTGCTGGCGGCTAGCTGTGGATCGGCTCCCAGGCCTGGGGCAGGCGGCGCAGGACCCCGTCCATGAGGGCCACCAGCCCCTCCACGTCCCGGGGATCCAGGAGGGCGGCCGGGGCGTGGATGTAGCGGCAGGGCACGGCCACTGCCACGGACGGCATCCCCTCCCGGACCAGGTGGATGGCGCCGATGTCCGTGCCCCCGATGCCAGGCTGCTTGAACTGGTGGGGGATGCCCAGCTCCTGGGCCGTCTCCACCAGCAGGCGCACCAGCCGTCGGTCCGCCAGGGCGCTGCGATCCATGACCGAGATGGCCGGGCCCTGGCCCAGCTCGGTGGTGGGGCTCACGTCCTCGTCCTTGGGCAGGTCGTCGGCCACCGTCCCCTCCAGGGCGAAGGCCAGGTCGGGCGCGGTGCGGAAGGCCGCCACCCGAGCGCCCCGTAGGCCGATCTCCTCCTGGACGGTGAAGGCGCCCACCAGCTCCACCGGGTACTCCCGCTTCAGCAGCTCCGCGAGGACCAGGCAGCCGATGCGGTCGTCGAAGGCCTTACCCTTGAGCAGCCTGCCCACCGGCTCGTAGCGCCCCTCGAAAGCGATGGGGTCCCCAGGCTGGATGCCGCTGGCCCCGCCGGTGTCGATGATGAGCTCGTCCAGGGGGGAGACCCGGTCCTGCTGGCCCGACTTCTGCAGGTGGATGGGCGTGCGCAGGACCACGCCGGGGATGCCCTCCTGGCCGATGCGCACCCGCTTGCCCGGCAGGATGCGGGGATCCATGCCGCCCACGTTGTGGAACCTCAGGGTGCCGTCGTCGTTGACTTTGGTCACCAGGAAACCCACCTCGTCCATGTGGGCGGCCAACATCACCCGCAGGACGGGCTGGCCCTCCGCCGGGGCGGGCCGGGGCTGCTTCCAGGTGAGGAGATTGCCCAGCCCGTCCACCTCCAGGCGATCCACGTGCTCCTGGACGGCTTCCTGGAGGATGGCCCGGACCGGGCCTTCGTGGCCGCTGATCCCAGCGGCGGTGGAAAGTTGCTCCAACAGTGCGAACATGATGGCTCCTGACGCCTGCTGCGTTGGTCTGGTCGGTTGGGGAGGGCCGTCACCAGCCCAGGAGGGGCTCCTTGTCGCCCAGCTCCTGGATGAAGGCGGCCAGGAGACGGGCGGTGCGCTCCACGTCCTTCAGGACCACCGTCTCCACCGGCGTGTGCATGTTGCGGATGGGGATGGAGACCAGGCCCGTGGGGATGCCGGCCCGGGTCACCTGCATGGCCCAGGCGTCCGTGCCCGTGTTGCCCGGCAGCACCTCCACCACGTGGGGGATCTCCTGGGCCTGGGCCGTCTCCACCAGGCGCTGGTGCACCCGGGGATGGATGTTGGGGCCCAGGGCGATGGCCGGGCCCTTGTCCCAGGCCACCGTCTCCGAGCTGCTGGTGCCGGGCTGGTCCGCGAAGGTGGTGTCCAGGGCGATGCCCAGGTCCGGGTTGACCTGGAAGGTGCTGGTGATGGCTCCGCGCAGGCCCACCTCCTCTTGGACGGTGACCACCGCGTAGACGTCCCAGACGTGGCTCGTCCGCTGCAGGCGCTCCAGGGCGGTGATGAGGGCGGTCACCGAGGCCCGGTTGTCCAGGGCTTTGCCCGTGGCCTTGCCCTCGGTGAGGCGCACCGTCTCCTGGCGGAAGGTGATGAAATCCCCCACCTGCACCTGTTCGGCCAGTTCCTCCTGGGGCAGGCCCACGTCCACGAAGAGTTTTTCCCAGGGGATGGGCTTGCGCCGCTCCTCCGGGGGCAGCACGTGGGGCGGTCGGCTGGCGATGAGGCCAGGCAGGGGCTCCCGTCCGTGGACCAGCACCTCCTGGCTGGGCAGGACGCCCCGGTCCACGCCCCCCACCCGGGTGAAGCGGATGAAGCCCTTCTCCACCTGGGTGACCATGAGGGCGATCTCGTCCATGTGGGCGGCCAGCATGACGCTGGGGGTGTCCCCGACGCCGCTGGCCTGGCCGGGCTTGTAGGCGATGAGGTTGCCCAGCGCGTCCACCCGGATCTCCTGGACCAGGGGCTCCAGATGGCGGCGCACCGCCTCTCGCACGGTCACCTCCTGGCCGGAGGGGCCGGGCAACTCGGTCAGTTCCTTCAACAGCTGGAAAATGGCGTGGGTCATGGGAAGGGCCTTTGCTGAGTGCTTGGGGACGGGCGACGGGCGCCGGCTATTCCCCGGGGAAGAGCTCTGCCAGCAACGGTTGGATGGCCGACCAGCGGGGCAGGAGCACCGCGGCCCCGCCGGGGCTGGTCCAGGGCTCGGTGTACTCCCGGCCCAGGACCACGAACTGGGCCCGGTCCGTGGCCAGGTAGATGGCCAGGTGCAGGAGGGCTGGGACGTCCCAGAGGCCCAGGTCCGTCTGCACCGCGTCCAGGGCCGCGGCCAGGACGCCGGGGAGCCGCAGCCAGCCCTTGGGTTGGAGCAGCTGGCGGGCCAGGGCCTGGAGCAGCTGTTGCTGCCGGGCCGCCCGGCCGAAGTCCCCGTCCTGGTGGCGGGTGCGCACGTAGATCAGGGCCCGTTCCCCGTCCAGCCGCTGGGGGCCGGGCTCGAAGCGCACCTGGGTGACGCCGAAATCCGGCGTGGGGTAGGCGTTGTCCACCAGGAGGGCCGGCACGTCCACGGTGACGCCCCCGGCCGCGTCCACCACCTGGACGAAACCGGTGAAGTTGACCATCACGTAGCCCTGGACGGGGATCCCGAAGTTCTCCTGGATGGTCTGGGCCAGGTAGCGGGGGCCGGCGTGGATGTCGTCCGGCTCGGCGCCGTTGGGGACCGCGGTGTTGATGCGGTTGGCTGGTCCTCGGGGCTGGGGCAGCCACAGGTCCCGGGGGATGCTGAGCAGCACAGCCCGTTCTCGGTCCGGGTCCACGTGGGCCAGCAGGATGGTGTCCGCCCGGGTGGGGTAGCGCTCCTCCGGGCGCTGGTCCACGCCCAGGATCAGGAAGGTGCGGGGTCCACCGGCTCCACTGAACCAGACGAGCAGGCCCGTGCCCAGGAGCAGCACGCCCAGGAGGACGATGAGCCGGGTGATCCCGCTCAGGATGCCCTGGAGGGCAGCCCGAGAGCGATCCGGGGTGGCGGTGCGGCGGGTGCGGACGCTTCGTCCCTGGCGGCTGGCTGCCCGGCGGCGCAGAGGGTGGTTGCTCATGGACAGGGTCGGGTCACGCGCCAGGAAGGCCCTGGAAGAGGCATTGTCCCAGACTGGAGGCGAGGAAGACAGCCACCACCGCGATCCAGGCCCAGATGGGCAGGCCAAAAAAGGTGCGCGGACGGCCTGGCTTTTTCTTCTCCACGGGCTTGGGGAGGGGCGTCTGGCAGCGCCAGCAGACCTCCTTGTCGTCGGGATTCCAGGTGTTGCAGTTCGGGCAATCCATGTCGGCCTTCGTTCCCTTCTGTCGTGGTTCCGCTTCCGGGATGGTAGCACAGAATCCAGGGCCGGGCAAAGGAGGGGAGTTGGGGGGGAAGGGCGAGAGGTTCAAAAGTTCAAAGGTTCAAAGGGGGTTCAAACCGGTTCAAAAAAGTGCTTGACAAAGGGTAGATGCTTCTGTAGAATGAGATTAGAATCGGTCGAACCGGTTCGACTCCCCCGATTTCACCTCCTGAATCCCCCAATTTGTGGTTTTTCCCGCTCTTACGGAAATACTCGTTCGCTCTCATGCAAACACCCTGTGAAATGTCATTATGCGCGTAACTATTCGGGATGTGGCCAAACGCTCGGGCGTTTCTGTCTCCACCGCTTCTTTGGCTCTAAACAACAAGCCCAAAGTGAGTCCTGAGACACGCGAAAAGGTGCTGCGGGCAGCTCAAGAACTGAACTACCACGTGCACCATACCGCCCGCAATCTAGCTGTGGGCATGACTTACCAAATTGGTCTGTTCACTCCCGTCAGTCTTGAACATACATTTTCGTCCAGCGATTTTTTCACCAAACTGATCCAGGGCATCTACAACGCTGCTCAGGACAAAGGGTACTCCTTGATGCTTTTTGTGGCGGATGAGGCAGCAGACGTGGCGGCGCAGGTAGACCGTTGGATTCGCAGCCGTTCGGTGGATGGTTTCCTGATCACCCACCCTTCTTTCCAGATGCCCTATCTGGATGTGCTTCGGACTAATGCCATTCCATTTGTCTTCGTGGGGAGGCCACCAGAGACGGGGCACACCTCTCCCATCAGCTATGTGGACAACGACAACGTCCAGGTAGCTCGGAAGGCCACAGAACATTTGTTGGAATTAGGGCATCGGCGCATTCTGTTCATCAACGGGCCGGCCCGTTTCACGTACGCCCAAGACCGGCTCCAGGGGTATCAGGACGCCTTGCAGCAGTATGATGTATCTTTGGATCCAGGGCTTGTGAAGGCGGCGGAGCTTACGTTCGTGGACGCACACCACGTCACGGAGCAAACTTTGGAGGAACAGGATTTCACGGCTATCGTGGTTCTCAATGCCATGCAGGCGCTGGGATCGATCCAGGCTTTGGCCAAGCATGGACTCTCTGTTCCTCAGGATATTTCGATTGTTGCTTCCAACAGTGCGCTGACTGCCTACATTCATCCCCCATTGACTACCGTGGATATCTTTCCGTACCAGCTTGGTTTCCAGGCAGTGCAACTGCTCCAGAGGCAGATTGTAGAGGACGCCATCGATCATGCCATTGTCCCCTGCCAACTGATCCCCCGTTCTTCCACTGTAGCTCTGCACTGAGTTCGGCCAAGCGGATGGATACCGTGGTTCCTCTCGCATAGCAATAGAGCTTGAGCTGTGGCTCTGCTGCGTCTCTGTGACAAAGTTTCCCCTCATTATTTCGGTCGTTCGTACCACCCTTTACAGTGCTTCGTTCAGGTCCCAGCGGAAAGGAGGTGATTGCTTAGTCAATTCGTTCTTACTTGTGGTGTGACGTCCGCTCTGCCCGTGAAATTGTGTTCCGCTTCCCCCTCCTATCGCTTCCCCCTCCTTTCGGATTGTTTTCTGCAAGAGCAAAATTGCTCCTGATACAACTTTTACCCACATATGCAAGGAGGAAAGCACAAAATGAAACCCTATTGGCAGAGATCTCGGATCTATCTCTTAGCGTCGGTCCTGTTGGTTATGGCCATGCTTCTCACGGCTTGCCCGGCTCCGGCTCCTTCGGGTGCGCCTGCAGAGAAGGCGGCTCCGGCAGAAGAGGCCGCGCCTGCGGAGGAAGCCGCTCCGGCTGAGGAAGTGGCCATGGAGGATTACATCAACGCTCCCCGCGAGGACACCATCATCTTCGATATCGACGGTGGACGCGTCACGGATCCAGAGAATTGGAATCCCTACACCCCGGGGCGCCGTCTGGATCAGGGCTATCACCAGGCCATCCTGGAACCCCTCTTCATTTTGAACTACCAGACAGGTGAGTTTATCCCTTGGCTGGGCGAGAGTATGGAACCCAACGAGACTTTGGATGTCTGGACCCTGAAGCTCCGGGACGGCGTGCATTGGTCCGACGGTGAGCCCTTCAACGCGGACGACGTGGTGTTCACCATCAACATGCTCAAGGCCAACGCACCCGAACTGGCGGGCTCCTCGGAGATGGACCGCTGGGTGGAGAGCGTGGAGAAGGTGGACGACCTGACCGTGGTCTTCAACCTGACCGAGCCCAACCCTCGCTTCCTGCTGGACCATTTCGGTGTGAAGATCTGGGGCAGCATCAACATCGTGCCCGAGCACATCTGGAAGGACGTGGATCCCCTGACCTTCAAGTACTACGATCCAGAGAAGGGTTGGCCCGTGGGTACCGGCCCCTACAAGCTGGCCAGCGTCAGCCCTACAGAGTTCACCTATGTCCGAGACGACAACTGGTGGGGCGCGCAGGTGGGCTTCCAGGACCTGCCTCCGGCCAAAAAATTGATCTGGACCTGGGCTGGGCCTGAAGAGACTCGGGCCGCGCTCATGGCTGACGGCCAGCTGGACAGCCTGATGGACATCACCCTGGGTGCTCTCCTGGCCCTGAAGGCCCGAAACCCGAATGTTGTCACATGGTTCGACGACCTACCCTATGCCTGGGTGCCGGATCCCTGCTCCCGTACCTTCGAGTTAAACAATGCTATCGAGCCCTGGAACGATCCGGAGATGCGCTGGGCTTTGAACTACGCCATCGATCGGGATCAGATCGTTGAGATAGCCTACGAAGGGACTACCTTCAAGTCTCGCCACTTCTTCCCGGCCTATCCGCCCCTGGATGCTCTGGTGGACAAGGCCATCGAGGCTGGCGTCTGGGATCTGGACCAGCTCTGGGAGCACAATCCGGACAAGGCCAAGGAGATCATCGAATCCAAGGGCTACACTTTGAACAGCAACGGTTACTACGAAAAAGACGGCAAGGAACTCTCCCTGGAAATTACTACCCACGAGGCCTTCATCGAGAAGCAGCGCATCGCCCAGGTTATCGTGGAGCAGCTCCAAGCCATCGGGATCAATGCCACCAACCGCAACGAGGCCGGCGGCACCTGGAGCGAGAACTTCGACTTTGGCCGTTTCGAGGCGCGAGTCGGTTGGCAGACCTGTGGTTCGGTGAACGAGCCTTGGGCCTCGCTGGACACCTTCAACGTGCGTTGGCTGAAGCCCATTGGGGAACGGGCCAACCACAACCGCTGGCGCTGGAGTGGCCCCGCGGCTGAGGAGTACAGCAAGCTGGTGGACGAGATGGGCAGCCTGCCCCTAGGCGATCCGCGGGTGGAAGAGCTCTTCGTTCAGGCCATGGACCTCTGGTTCGACGAACTGCCGGTTATCCCGATCACTCAGGCCAAGAAGATCATTCCATTCGACACCACTTACTGGACTGGCTGGCCCACTGCGGAGAACGATTACATCCATCCGCCTACTTGGTGGCAGCACACCCACTACATCATTCATCAGCTGAAGAAGGCTGGTCAGTAACCGTACGACTGAGCAGGCCGGGGAGCCTCCCCGGCCTGCTTCCCCCCTGGTATCACAAGGATTGCAATTATGGCTGGACTAACACCCCAATATGTGCTCCGGCGGTTGGGTATGTTCCTCCTAACCATCTGGCTGGGCGCTACCATCATTTTCATTATTCCACGTTTGGCTCCGGGAGACCCGGTGGCGGCCATGGTGAGCCGACTCACAGCCCAGGCTGGTTACATTGAGAACAGCGCCGAGATCATCGCGGCCTGGCGCGAACGTTTTGGCTTGGATGGTCCTCTCTGGGTCCAATACCTGGCCTACATGCGCAACATGCTCACCCTGGATATGGGCTATTCCCTCTCCTCGTTTCCTAGCCGAGTGGACGAGATGATCTTCAGCGCCCTGCCCTGGACGGTGGGGCTGCTCTCGGTCTCCACCATCCTCTCCTTCCTGGCCGGCAACGCCATCGGGGCTCTCATGGGCTGGCCACGAGTGCCCCGTTGGATTCGAGCCCTGCTTCCGACGAGCCTCACTTTCACCAGCATTCCTTTCTTCATGTTGGGTATTCTGCTGGTCTATCTCTTCGCCTACGAGCTACGTTGGCTGCCGCCCACAGGCGCCTATGGCCGAGGGCTGACGCCAGGCTGGAATTGGCCTTTTATCAAGAGCGTCATCGAACACGGGATATTGCCCGTCCTCTCCATCGTGGTCACCTCCATGGGATTCTGGGCCTTGGGCATGCGAGGGATGATCATTACCAACCAAGGTGAAGACTACATGATTTTGGCTGAGGCCAAGGGATTGCGGCCTAGTCGGATATTTCTCCGCTACGGAGTGCGCAATTCCATCCTGCCTCAGGTCACCGCCCTGGCTCTGAGCCTCGGTGGCATCGCAGGAGGCTCTACCCTGGTGGAGTACATCTTTGCCTATCCGGGCATGGGCTATCTCCTCTATCAGGGCATCGTCAACACGGACTACACCCTGATCCAGGGCATTGTCTTCATGTTGATCCTGGGCACAGCCACTGCAGTCCTTATCCTGGACTTGCTTCTGCCAGTATTGGATCCCCGCATTAGTTATGAGCGATAGTCAGTGGCAGATCTTGATCGACACTTCTCGATTTTTGAGTCCAGTTTGCAAGAAGCTATACCTTTGTGTTATAGAAGCCTTGCCAGCTGTGAGGTCTTTTCAACAGAGAGGTTTCCATGAGCGTATCTACTGAAACCGTTACAGCCCCAGCAGTGAGGACCGCAGGGCTCAACCGCTGGGATTCCCCCTGGCTCAACACGAAATTCTTGGTTGGCCTTTCCATGCTTCTAGCTGTGGTGCTCATCGGTGTGGTTGGCCCCTTCTTCTGGGACACGACGTTGGCTCGAGTGGCCTCCTCTCCTTTGAACCTGCCACCGGCCTGGGTGGAGACGGACCTGCCTGGCATCGGCAAACCCACTTGGGAGCACCCCCTGGGGACGGAGAGCAATGGCCGGGACATGTTAGCCGTGCTTATTGTGGGCACGCCTCGTTCCTTGCGGGTGGGGCTCATCGCTGCTGGCGTAGGCATGCTAGTGGGCGTCATCCTGGGCTTCAGCGCTGGCTTCATGGGCGGCTGGGTGGACAATGTGATCCGCACCCTCTCCGACTCGGTCATCACCATTCCCTCCCTGGCTGTGCTTATCGTTATCTCGGCCTATGTGCGCACAGTGAGCGTGGAGAACATGGCGCTGCTTCTGGCCATTTTCGCTTGGCCTGGCCCCACCCGGCTGCTCCGTTCCCAAGTCCTGAGCATGCGGGAACGAGGCTATGTGCAGATGGCCCGCCTCTCCGGTGCTTCCACCTTTGCTATTATGTTCAAAGAGATCTTGCCCAATCTGCTTCCTTATCTGGCCTCCAGCTTCACAGGGAACGTTTCCGCCGCCATTCTGGCCGCCACTGGATTGGAGGCGCTGGGTCTCGGGCCCACCCGTATCCCCACCTTGGGCATGACCATCTTCTACGCCCTGCGAGCTGCGGCAATTCTACGAGGGATGTGGTGGTGGTGGGGCTTCCCCATCGCCGCGTTGATCATCATTTTCACTTCCCTCTTCCTCATCACGATCGGCCTGGACGAGATCGCCAATCCCCGGCTGAGAGGAGTGAAAGCCTAATGAGTGTGAACTTCGCTCACGAGATCGACGAACGACGCCCAGCCGGGACGGATCAGGTGGTTCTGCAGGTGGAAGGACTGAAAGTCTACTATGCCACTCCCACTGGCGACGTACGGGCAGTGGACGATGTCACCTTCCAAATTCGGGAAGGGGAGATTGTGGGGTTGGTGGGAGAATCGGGCTGTGGCAAGACCACTACAGCCATGGCTATCCTCCGTTTGGTTCAATCCCCAGGCCGCATCGTGGATGGTCGCATCCTGGTGGATGACGTGGACATAGCTCGGCTGAACGAGCGGGAGCTGCGCCAGATTCGCTGGACCAAAATCTCGCTCATCCCCCAAGGGGCCATGAACTCCCTGAATCCGGTCATGCGTATCAAGGATCAGATCGGAGACGCGATCGAAACTCACGAAGGCCGCCAGCCCCGCCAGGCTTTGAAGGAACGCATCCTGTCGCTTCTGTCCACTGTGGGATTGCCCAGCCGGGTCTACAAGATGTATCCCCATGAGCTAAGCGGTGGCATGAAGCAGCGGGTCTGCATTGCCATGGCTATCGCTCTGAATCCCACCCTGGTCATCGCGGACGAGCCCACCAGTGCTTTGGATGTGGTAGTGCAGCGCGTCGTGGGCGAGACCCTGCTGGACGTGAAGAATCGCTTGGGGGTCTCCATGATCCTCATCGGCCACGACATGGGGCTCATGGCCCAGCTTGTGGATCGCATTGCGGTGATGTATGCTGGCCACTTGGTAGAGCTAGCGGATGTTTACAGCCTTTTCCGGGAGCCTTTGCACCCTTACACCCAGCTCCTCATCGACTCCATTCCCTCCATCAAGGAACGCAAGCCCCTGAAACTGACCGAAGGCATCACCCACGATCTGCGCAATCCTCCGCCAGGCTGTATCTTCCAGCTCCGTTGTCCCCATGTCACCGACAAGTGCCGGACAGTTGTCCCGCCTTTGCTGGAGGTGGCGCCCAGCCGGGAAGTGGCTTGTCACCTCTACTACGATGCCTAAACAGGCATCTAGGCGCATGGTCTTTGGCCGTCTATCGGTGTCGTTGTGCTTTACCCCTTGCCCGAAAGGTGCATCATGAGTCAACCACTGCTCCAGATCGAAAAAGTCACCAAAATCTATGGCGGTGGCTTCCTGAAGCGAGGCCCGGTGACTGTGGCTCTTCAGAACCTGAACTTAACCATCCCGCAGAAGCCTGCCGAGATCATCACTATCGCCGGGGAAAGCGGCAGCGGTAAAACCACCCTGGCCAACCTGGTGCTCGGTTTCATCACACCTACGTCCGGCCACATCCGCTATCTGGGCCAGGACGTGGCTCAGATGGATAAAGAGGAACTGAAAAAATATCGTCGAGAGGTCCAAGCCGTCTTTCAGGATCCCTATGCTGTCTACAATCCCTTCTATCGAGTGAAGCATGTTTTCGACCTGGCTATCAAGAACTTTAACCTGGCTCGCAACCGCCGAGAAGCTCGTGACCAGATCGAGGAAGCGTTGGCTGTAGTTGGAATGCGAGGGGAAGAGGTGTTGGAGAAGTATCCCCACCAGCTTAGCGGCGGCCAGCGTCAGCGCATCATGATAGCCCGGGCCTATCTGTTAAAGCCTCGGCTCATCGTGGCGGATGAGCCGGTCTCCATGGTGGATGCCTCCCTCCGGGCCATGATCTTGGACATTATGCTGCGCCTGCGGGATGAGTACGGCATCTCCTTCCTCTACATCACCCATGATCTCTCCACAGCCTACCAGATCGGCGACAAGATCTACCTGCTCTATCAGGGCACGGTGGCCGAACGGGGCGACACGGTAGAAGTCATCGATCATCCCAAACATCCCTACGTGCAGCTTCTCATCGACTCCATTCCGGTGCCGGATCCCACCATCCGCTGGGGAAGCCGGGCCACTACCATCGATGATGAGGAGATGCGGGTCAGCGTGGAAAGCGGTTGCCGCTTCTATCCCCGCTGCGATCAGCGCATGGATCGTTGCTTGGAGAGCCACCCACCTCTCTACCAAGTAGGGCCTGGAGAACACCAAGCTGCCTGCTTCCTCTACGAAGATCAGCCCCTGGCTCAAGTCCCAGAGGATAACCTTGCAAAGGAGCGCATCCCCGCGGCCGACTGAGCTGGGATCCGATCGAAGCCTTCGCTGTGAATTTCTTTCCGGAATCCTCCGCGGATTCCGCCCAAGCGCTCTTGCTCCTCCTGGCGACGGTCATGGCTTCCCTGGCGCGCTGTATGTTCCCCCAGACTTCTACGCCCTTTGTGTCCGTTCTTTCCTGATGCCTGTGCTCGCCTGGGCTTAGCTTTTCTCCCTCGAGCTGACCCCACATTCGGACCGACAGCAAACGTCTGGTGGTTGGTCAAGAGGAGCTGCCCCGGTGAGGGCATTGGGCCACGAACCTGACCAGTGTCACTTCGACCGATGGACGTCTTCTCTTGAAAGTTGGGCCTTTCGTCGGTGTGCTACGCAGCTAGGAGAGAAGGTTTCTCTTCCTGGTTCGAGAGAGGAAAAAACCTCATGCTGACCCAAGGTCAGATCGCCAGCTATCTCACCATCCACGGCTCCGGCGTCAATGTGAGTGGCGAACCTCGCACCACCCTGTTGGTTCAGATGCGGGATCCCCTGGAGCCACCCACGGAGTCGGTCCACCTTTCCCGCGGGCAGGGCATGATGCTCCGGGGCGTGGATCCCAGCGCGGGGAGTGCCACACCGCCTGGCCAGGGATAGCTCGGCGGCAGGGCAGCCCACCCACCATCCCCACGGAAGGAAAATCACCGTGTACCACAAGATCCATTGGACCCTGGAGAAGATCCAGCAGCGCATCCAGCAGCTGGAGCCCTTTGTCTACTGGCGCAAGCTCTCCCTGCCCCCCTTCCGCTTCCAGGAGCTGCCGGATGCCTCGACCCCTCCCCCGGTGGAGCCCCAGGTGGACGCCTCCGCCTGGCCGGTCATTGAGCCCTAC
>WGCB01000499.1 GCA_015494005.1 Caldilineaceae bacterium | reverse complement strand
GTCAACGCCCTGGGCAAGGAGCTGCCCCCGGACGCTGCCCCTCTGGAGCAGCAGGTGCTGGTCTACCCGTACAGCGGCTGGCGCACCTTCACCACCATCGACTTCTACGAGTCCGTCTACCAGCGGGCCGATGCCCTGACCGACCTCCTCTCCGATGCCCTGGTGCGCCTGGACAAGAACTTCGAGCTCCAGCCCGGCGCGGCCACCAGCTGGTCCGTGGACGACAGCGGCCTGGTCTGGACCTTCAACCTGGACCCGAATCTGATGTGGAACGACGGCACCCCCGTCACCGCGGAGGACTACGTGGCCACCTTCCAGTACGGCGCGGACCCGGAGCACGCCTGGGATTTCACCTGGTACTTCAACGGGGTGATCCGCAACTGGGCCCAGGCCGTGGCCGGGGAGGTGCCCCTGGACCAGATCGGCGTCCGCGCGGCCGACGCCAACACCCTGATCGTGGAGACCGAGTCCCCGGCCCCCTACCTGCCGGCCATGCTCATCTACTCCACGCCCCTGCAGAAGACGGCCCTGGAGGAGTTCGGCCCCCTCTACAACTCCAACCCGGAGACCTCCGTCTCCTCCGGCCCCTACAAGCTGGTGGAGTGGACCAGGGATCAGCGCCTGGTCTACGAGATCAACCCGGACTACAAGGGGACCAACGTGCCCTACATCCAGAAGCTCATCGTGGTGGGCATGGGGCAGGGCACCCAGCTGGCCGCCTACGAGGCCAACGAGCTGGACTTCGTCTGGGGCAGCGGCACTCTCTCCCCTGCGGACCTGCAGATCATCCAGGCGGATCCGGAGCTGGCGGCCCAGTACCATCCTCACTACGGCGACTTCCGCACCTACTACTTCTTCTTCGACGACTCCCAGCCCCCCTTCGATGACCTGCGGGTGCGCCAGGCCTTCGCCCATGCCCTGGACCGGGACTCCCTCATCGCCAATGTGGTCAAGGAGCAGGGCATCCCTGCCTACAGCTTCCTCATGCCTGGCTTCCCTGCCTCCAACTCGGACGCCTTCAAGGAGACCTATCCCTTCGATCTGGACAAGGCCCGGCAGCTCCTGGCCGATGCCGGCTACCCCAATGGCGAGGGCTTCCCCAAGCTGACCCTGGCTCTGCGAGCGGAGACGGCCATCCCCGAGGCAGTGGCCCAGGCCTACGCTTCCACCCTGAAGCAGGAGCTGGGCATCGACGTGGAGGTGATCAACCAGGAGTTCAAGACCTTCATGGACGCCATGCTGGCCCGGCCCACCCAGATCCAGTTCGGCTTCATCTCCTACGGCATGGACTACCTGGATCCCAGCAACATGCTCGGTGTCTTCGTCTCCGGCGGCCGCCACACCTGGAGCAATCCCCAGTACGACGAGCTGGTGAAGACGGCCTCCAGCTTCCTGGGCGACCCGGCGGAGCGCACCGCGATGTTCCAGGACGCGGAGCGCATCCTGGTGGAGGACGTGGGCGGTGTCTTCGCCTACCACCAGACCCCTGGGGACCTCTACAAGCCCTACCTGGTGGGCCCGGCCCTGGAGCCAGACAAGAACGGCGTGGCCGCCTGGCACTGGCCCGGCTTCTCCGGCTTCAGCACCCTGATGCAGGGGGTCTACATCTCCCAGGATGTGACGGACTATCGGCCCACGCCTCCTCAATAGCCTGAACGGGATGGGTCAGGTCGGGCCCGACTTGGCCCATCCCTTGCTCGTTTCCCTGTTTCCGAGTATTCTTCCAGCGCGCAGCGCCGCCCTTTGCTGCGTCCCCTCAACGGAAGCGCCCATGGCACGGTATATTCTCGGTCGGCTTCTCGGCGTCGTCCTGGTGATGCTGGTGGTGAGCGTGGTCATCTTCCTGCTCATGCACGCCATCCCCGGCGGCCCCTTCGACGAGGACAAGGCCCCTCTGCCCCCGGCAGCCAAGGCCAACATCCTGCGCAAGTACGGCCTGGACAAGCCCCTCTACCAGCAGTACGCTCGCTACATGTGGTCCGCCCTGCACGGGGATTTCGGCATCCCTTTCCAGAGCCCCACAGAGACGGTGGCCGGTCTCATCGCCCGCACCTGGCCCGTGAGCGCCAAACTGGGGCTGGTCACCCTGGCCTTCGCCATCCCCCTGGGCCTGCTGGCCGGGATCGTGGCCGCCACCCAGCAGAATTCCTGGCTGGACTACCTGGCCACCTTCGTCTCCACCCTGGGGCTGACCATTCCCAACTTCGTCATCGCGGTCTGGCTGATCCTGATCCTGGCGGTGCGCTTCAGCCTGCTGCCCACTGGGGGCTGGGGGAAGTGGTATCACTACATCATGCCGGCCGTGGCCCTGGGATTGGCGCCCATGGCCCTCACCGCCCGCTACACCCGCACCAGCCTGCTGGAGGTGAAACGGGCCGACTACATCCGCACGGCCCACGCCAAGGGGCTCTCCCCCGCCCGGGTGCTCTGGCGGCACAGCATGAAGAACGCCCTCATCCCCCTGATCACCATCCTGGGGCCCCAGATCCCCAACCTGCTCACCGGCACCATCTTCGTGGAGAGCATCTTCCGGGTGCCGGGCCTGGGCAAGTTCTTCGTCACCAGCATCTTCCGCCGGGACTACCCCATGATCATGGGAACCCTGCTCCTGGTGGCCCTGGTCTGGTCCATCCTCTACCTGATCACCGATATCCTCTACACCGTGGTGGATCCACGGGTGCGCCTGGACGCCAAGGCATCATGAGCACCACCGCCCTCCCCGCCAAGGCCACGGCCCTCACCGGGGCCGAACTGAAGCACCGCAGCCTGCTGGGGGATGCGGCCCGCCGCTTTGCCCGCAACCGGCTGGCCATGCTGGGGCTGGCCATCGTGGCCCTGCTCCTCCTCACCGCCATCTTCGCGGACCTCATCGCGCCCTTCCCCTACGATGAGGCCAACGTGGTCCAGGCCCTTCAGTTCCCCAGCAGTGAGCACTGGCTGGGCACAGACGAGGTGGGCCGGGATGTCTTCTCCCGCATCATCCACGGGGCCCGCATCTCTCTCCTGGTGGGGTTGAGCGTCCAGGGCATCGCCCTGCTCATCGGCATCCCCCTGGGATTGGCCGCCGGCATGCTGGGGGGCAAGGTGGACTGGCTGGTCATGCGCCTGGTGGAGGTGATGACCGCGCTGCCGGCTCTGCTCCTGGCCCTGCTCCTCATCGCCATCTTCGGCGGCGGCCTCTTCAACGTGATCCTGGCCATCGGCCTGGTGGCCTGGCTGGACGCCTGCCGCCTCCTGCGGGCCCAGCTCCTCTCCCTGCGGGAGCAGGACTTCGTCCTGGCGGCCCGGACCATCGGCGCCAGCAACCGGCGCATCGCCCTGCGTCACCTGCTGCCCAACGCCCTGGCCCCCCTCATCGTGGCTGTGACCATCGGCATCCCCAACGCCATCTTCACCGAGGCCGGCCTCTCCTTCCTGGGCCTGGGCGTGAACGACCCCATCCCCAGCTGGGGCAAGATGGTGGGGGACGCCCTGCCCTACATGCGGGTCTACTGGTACCTGGGCGTCTTCCCCACCCTGGTCATCGCCCTGACCATGCTGGGCTTCACCTTCGTGGGAGACGGCCTGCGGGATGCCTTCGACATGAAAGCCACGGACTAGATGCCCACACCCAACGTCTCTGCACCCGCCCCATCCGCCACACCGGTCCTGGCCGTGGAGCACCTGAGCAAGAGCTACCCCGGCGTCCGGGCCGTGGACGACGTCTCCTTTGCCGTCTACCCCGGGGAGGTCCACGGGCTGGTGGGGGAGAACGGCGCGGGGAAAACCACCCTGATCAAGCTGCTGGCCGGTGCGGTGTCCGCGGACCAAGGGCAGATCTACTTCCAGGGCCGCCCGGTGGCCATCCGTAGTGTCCAGGACGCGGCCAAGCTGGGCCTGGCCTTCATCCACCAGGAGCTGAACCTGGTCCCCTACCTGGACGCGGGGGAGAACATCTTCCTGGGCCACCCCTACCCCCGCACCTGGTTCGGGAAGGTCCGCTGGGGGGAACTGCGCCGCCGGGCCCGGCAGGTCCTGGACGACCTGGGCGCGGCCATCCCGGTGGACGTGCCGGTCAGCCGCCTCTCCCCGGGCCAGCAGACCATGGTGGCCATTGCCCGGGCCTTCGCCACCGAGGCCATGGTCATGGTCATGGACGAGCCCACGGCCACCCTCACGGACCGGGAGATCGAACACCTCTTCGCCGGCATTCAGCGTCTGCTGGCCCGGGGCGTCAGCGTGGTCTACGTTTCCCACCGGCTGGAGGAGATCTTCCAGATTGCGCACCGGGTCACGGTGATGCGCAACGGCCAGGCCGTGGCCACCCAGCCCATCCAGGCGCTGGACCAGACCCGCCTCATTCGGCTGATGACCGGGCGTCCCTTGCAGGTGGCCTTCCCCCCGCCCCAAGCCCAGCCTGGCGAGCCAGTGCTCCAGGTGGCGGATCTGCGGGGGGATCGGGTGCAGGGCGTCTCCTTCACCCTGCGGCGCGGGGAGGTGCTGGGGGTGGCCGGTCTGGTGG
>WGCB01000498.1 GCA_015494005.1 Caldilineaceae bacterium | reverse complement strand
TCTGCAGGATGTTGGCCCGGTGACGGTTGGCGGTGTGGGGGCTGATGCAGAGGATCTGGGCGATCTCGTTGGTGGTGTAGCCCTCCGCGATGAGCTGCAGGATCTCCCGCTCCCGGGGTGTGAGGATCTCCACGAAGGTGGCCAGCTGGGTGTCCAGGTCCTCCAGCTCGATGGCCGCGCCGATGTAGCGCTCCCCCCGCAGGATGGCGTCCAGGGCCCGGAACAGCTCGTCCTCCATGGCATGCTTGAGGATGTAGCCGTCCGCCCCGCCCCGCAGGGCCTGGACCACGAAGGCGGTGTCGTCGTACATGGAGAGAACCAGCTTTTTCATCTTGGGCAGGCGGCGGCTGAGACGGCGCAGGGTCTCCAGGCCGTTCATCCGGGGCATGGAGAGGTCCAGGATGACCACGTCTGCCTGGGTGCGCTGGGCGCAGTGGAGGGCCTCCTCGCCGTCGCAGGCCTCGTCCACCACCTGGTAGCGGCCGCTCATCTGCAGGAGCGCGGCCAATCCTCGCCGGACGATGTGATGGTCGTCGGCCAGGATGACGGAGACGAGCTGTTGTCTGGACATGGCACGTTTCCTGGAACTCAGTGGCAGGGGCTAGACCAGGGGAATCAGGCACTGGACCACGGTGCCCACGCCGGGGGAGGAGTCGATGTGGAGGGCGCCGCCCAGCATTTTAGCCCGTTCCTGCATTCCGATCAACCCCAATCCGCGCGTCCCAGCCTCCTTCATGTCGAAGCCGTCGCCGTCGTCTCGGATGGTCAGGTGCAGCCCTTGCTCGTCACAGACCAGGGTGATCCAGACCTGGCTGGCCTGGGCGTGCTGGGCCACGTTGGTCAAGGCTTCCTGGACGATGCGATAGCAGGCCGTCTCCACCTCCTGGGACACCTGGACCAGGTTGAGGCTGTCGAAATGGACGGTGAGCCAGGTCCGCTTGCGGAAGGCCAGGATGCACTGGCGCAGGGCCGCCTCCAGCCCCAGCTCGTCCAGGGTAGGGGGCCGCAGCTCCCGGGCGATGTTTTTCAGCTGCGCCGTGGCCTGGTTCACTTGACGGCGCAGAGAGTCCAGCTCTTCCCGCAGGGCGATGGCTTCCGGCGGCATGCGCTGGGCCAGGACCTGCAGGCCCAGCTTGATGCCCACCAGGGCCTGGCCGGCCTCGTCGTGGAGCTCCCGGGCGATGCGCTGCCGCTCTTCCTCCAGAAGCTGGACCTGACGAGCGGCCAGGGCTCGAAGCTGGGAGCGCTGGGCCTCCAGCTCGGCCAGGAGGTTGGCGTTGCGCAGGGCCAGGGCCGTGGAGTTGGTCAAGGACTCCAGGAAGTCCACGTCGGACCAGGTGAAGGGCTCCTGGCCGCCCTTTTTGTTGTGGAGCTCCACGAAGCCGAGCACCCGCTCCCCCAGGCCCAGCACGGGCACACAGATGGCGTTCACCACCTGGAAGCGCTCGGCCAGCAGCCGATTGGCCAGGCGATCCCGGGGGTAGTCGTTGGTCAGGTAAGAGCACTGGTTGAGCACCACCCAGCCCGGCGTGCCCTGCTTGGCCGACCAGCGCCCCTGGAAATCCACCCACTTCCCCTTGTGCCAGTAGCCGTCCACGTGGACATCCTGGGAGCCCACCAGCCCGGCCATGCCTGCCTCCGCGCCCAGGAAGCCCGAGGCGTGCTCCACCAGGTGGCGCAGCAGCAGCTTCGGCTCCAACTGGGCGTTCAAGGAAGCGTTGAAGGCCAGCAGATTCTCGAAGGAAGAGGCCCACTCCAGCATCTTGGCGAAGAGCTGGGCCCGCTCCAGCCCCGCCGCGGCCAGCAGGGCGATGGTCCGGGCCAGGGCCAGGTGGGCCGGGGTGAAGGGGCGCAGGGGATCCTGCCGGTAGCACTCCAGGGTGCCCAGGAGATGCTCCTGGTGGTTGAGGATGGGGACCGCCAGCAGGGACGTGGCGCCCCAGCGTTCCGCCAGCTGGGAGCGAAAGGAGGACCACGCCCTCAGATCCCGGACCAGCAGGGGACGCCGGTGCTCCAGGAGCCAGCCGGCCACGTCCTCCCCGGGATCCAGGGTGCGATCCAGGTTGGTGCACGTCCCCTGGTGGAAGAGCGGACCGATCCGCACCTGGCCGTCCTGGTGGATGCCCACGGCCACGGTGTCCGCGGTCAAGGCAGTGGCCGCGGCCTCGCTCAGCCGCTGGACCAGGGCGTCCGCGTCTGGCTCCTCCACCACGATGCGGGCGATGGCCCGGATCTGGTCCAGGGTGGCGTCCAGGGGAGTCTGGAGTGGTCGGATGTCGTGTTCGCTGTGTGCCATGGGCCGGAATTGACCGAAGGTCCCTGACGGTTGGGGGGAGCCATCAGGGACCTTCGCATGTGGGGGAGGGGACAGGAGGATGGTTCCTCGAGGAGGCCCGGGGGATGCCTCGAACCTGGCCTCAGCTGGCCAGGAACTCGTCGATGGCCTGCTTGCTGATGCGGTACTGGCTGCCGATCTTCTTGGCCTTCAGGGAGCCCTCGTCGATCAGGGCCTGCACGTCCGCGGGGGAGACCTGGAGGTAGGCCGCGGCCTGCTCCAGGGTCATGACCGATGGGATCTGGGTGGGTCCTGCGGCCTGCTGGCCACCCTGTTGACCGCCCTGCTGGCCCTGGCCCATGGCCTGGGCGATCATGCCCGCCATGCCCATGCCCATCCCCAGGCCGGCGCCCATACCCAGCCCTTCGCCGGTGCCGCCCCCTTCCTGCTGGGCCGCGTCGCCCATGGCCCGAGCGGCTTTAAACTGCATGTAGGCGTTCATGTCGCCGATGGCGCCCATGCTGGCCCGCTCGTCGATGGCCTTGGCCGTCTCCTCCGTGGGGCTGATGGAGACGATGCGGAACTGCTTCAGGGAGAGCCCCATGGCGCCGAAATCGTCCTGGAGCTTGGCCCGCAGCGCGGCGCTCAGCTCGTCGAAGAGGCGAGGCAGGTCCAGGATGCTGGTCATGTTCTCGCCCAGGACGTCAGTCATGCGGCTGATGATGATGCTGCGCAGGAAGTCGGTGATCTGGCTGGTGCGGTAGAGGCCCTGGGTGCCCACGAACTGGTCCACGAAACGCTTGGGGTCCGCGACCTGCATGCTGTACTGGCCGAAGGCTCGCAGGCGCACCAGGCCTAAGTCCGTGTCCCGCAGGGTGATGGGCTCCGGGGTGCCCCACTTCAGGTCCGTGAGCTCCCGCATGCTGACGAAGTAGACCTCGGCGGTGAAGATGTCCTTGCCGCCGGTGCCCAGGCGCAGCAGCTTGGAGAGGACAGGCAGGTTGGCCGTGGTGATGGTGTGCCGCCCAGGCCCGAAAACGTCCAGGGACTTGCCGTCCCGGTAGAAGACGGCCCGCTGGCTCTCTCGGACGATGAGCTGGCTGCCCAGGCGGAAGTCGCCCGGCCCGTACTCGGGGACCCGGACGACCAGATCCTGTGGCCCCTGATCCGGGGCTTCAATGACGTCGATAATTCTTGCCATGGATTTGTTCTCCTTTTATGGCTCAACTTGTGGCTCAACGAGCGCTGTAGCTCAACGAGTCAGCGAATCGGCAGCCCTGTGGTGGGCTCAGTTGCACTCCGATTCCGCACGCTGCATTCCGCATTCCGCACTCTGCATTCCGCACTCCACATTCCGCATTCTTCATTCGCCCTGGGCTCAGTCGTCGTCCCCGCCGGGGATGAGGCGGGAGAAGAAGCCTTCCCCGTCACCGTCGTCCTCCCCTTTGTCCTCCTGGGAGGGGGCGCCCGCGGTGCTGCTCTCGGAGCCTTCCGGGCTGGCCTCCTGGCTGCCCTCCACCTGCTGGGCCGCCTGCAGCCACTCGTCCGGGATGTCGGGCAGGAAGTCGGACTCCAGCAGGCCCGGGTCGATGATGGCCTGGTGACGCTGGTCGTACAGGCGATGCAGGTCAGCCAGGAGCTTCTCCAGCTCCGAGACGGCCTCGTCCATGGCCTCGCCGGCGCCTACGGCCTCGGCCAGCTGGTCGATGCGCTGCTGGATCTCGGCGACCCGGGCGGCCAGGGCCAGGTCGAAGCGGTGCAGGGCCTCCAACTGCTCCTCCCGGATGCGCTGGGCGTCGAAGAGGCCGGCGTAGCCGTAGCTGGCGTGGCGGATGCGATCCGTCAGGGTCTGCAAGCGCTGGACCAGGTCATCCACCTCGTCCATGTAGCGGAGGCCGCCGGACTTCAGGAGCTTCTTCTGGAGATCGTAGAGGCGCTGCTTCTCCGCCTCCAGGGCAGAGGCCAGGGTCTCTCGCAGCTGGCGGTCCGCCTCCCGGCGCAGCTCCTTGTCCACGTAGCCTTTGATCACGGGAAGCCCCTTGAGCAGCCGCTCGATGGCTCCCATCTGGTCCTTGGCTCGGTTCACGAATGAATCGGTCATATGTCTCCTCTCTTCTTTCGGGAGCCTCCGAGCTCACTTGGGTGAGCCCAGCCAGCTCCCACAGTGTGGGGGTCAACAAAACGTACAGGCACGTCAGGGCAATGGTACCAACCGTCCGTTACAGTCCACTATTACGTCACAAGGACACATCATAGGGAGCAGCGGGGCCCTGGAGCACCCGGGGCCTCCTCAGCTCGGATTGGCCGCTTTCGCCGTCTCTGCTGCGGCCCGCTTGGTCAGGAACACCTCGCTGCCGCACCAGGGGCAGACGATGAGCCCTTTGCCGGCGAACTCCAGCTCGCCGCCGCAGTTGGGGCATTTGCGGTTCTCCACCAGGGCCTGGCTCTCCACGCTGTAGAGCACGCCCTTGTCCCAGTTGATGGCCCCGCTGAAAAGCCGTTTGCCCACCAGGTCCCGGATCATATCCTCCACCACATCCCGGGGCTCCTGGAGCTCCACCACGATCTCCTGGATGGTCACTTGGCCCTGGGTCAGCACCATGTTCAGGATGGTCTTCTCCTTCTCCACCCGGGCCAGTTCCTTTTCCTCCTGCATGCCCTTGCGCAGGACGAAGAGGCCGATGCCGATGAGCGGCGTGACCACCACCAGGGCCAGGAAGAGGCCCAGGGCCATCCCTCCCGCCGTGGTTTCACCGGCCGCCAGGGCTGTGACGGCCCAGATCAGAAACCCCAAGAGCAGGACCAATCCGCCCGCCACCATGATCAGGCCGACGACTCGACCGCCTCCGCGCATAGACTCACTCCTTCACATTTGACTTTCACATTGAATGGATTAATGGAACGGATGGACTGACGGAACCGCTGGAAGCAACACCGGGTCTAGCC
>WGCB01000497.1 GCA_015494005.1 Caldilineaceae bacterium | reverse complement strand
TGGTCCAGCCCCACCGCCCCGCGGCCCACGTCCACGGCGAGGACGGCCTGGGGGATCTGGGCTGGCCCCGCTCCACCCGCCCGCCGGATCCCCGCCACGCGGTGGACTTCATGGCCCAGGCCGTGGAGGCCGCGCCGGAGCCGGTGACCCTGGTGGCCCTGGCCCCGCTGACCAACCTGGCCGGCTTCATCCGCCACTTCCCTGGCCTGCTGCCCAAGATCCGGCGCATCGTCTCCATGGGCGGCTCCATGGCCAGCGGCGGCAACGTCACCCCGGCCGCGGAGTTCAACATCTGGTGCGATCCCGAGGCCGCGGCGGTGGTCTACAGCAGCGGCGTGCCCATCACCATGTACGGCCTGGACGTCTTCCGCCCCGTGAAGGTCACCGCCCAGGAGGTGGAGACCCTGGCCAACGCAGGCCAGCCCTGGTCCCCCCTGCTGGGAGAGCTGCTGAGCTTCTTCCAGACCCGCTTCCGCCAGCCGGATCCGGGCCTGGGGGACGCGGGGACCGTGGCCACGGTGGTCGCGCCGGAGCTCCTGGAGACCCGTCCCCATCGGGTGGTGGTGGAGCTGGCTGGCGTCCACACCCGGGGCATGACCGTGGTGGACCAGCGCACCTTCGCGGAGGACGGCGCGGAGTCGAGCTGGCCCAACGCGGACGTGGCCCACGCCATCGACGCCCGAGCCTGCGCCCGGCTCTTCGTGGAGAGGCTGGCGTGAGGTGAGAAGTTGGAAGTTGGAAGTTGGGAGTTGGGAGTTGGGAGCTGGAAGTTGGCGGCTCCCGGTTCGATCTCCAATCTCCAGTCTCCAATCTCTCCGCTCCCTCCAATCCTTCCAATCTTCGATCTTCAATCTTCGATCTTCAATCTTTGATCTCCAATCTTCAACCTCCCTACCTTCCACCCTGGAGGACCCATGCCTGACCATCTTTCCGCGGACGACATGCTGGCCGAGATCAAGGCCCAGCCCCACAACCTGGACAGCCTCTTCACCGAGACGGATCACATGATCCGGGACGCCCTCACTCCCAAGCAGATCCTCTCCCTGCACCGGGTCTTCACCACCGGCTGCGGGGACAGCCACCATGCGCCCCTCTGCAGCGAGCTGGCCTTCGAGAGCATCGCTGGCCTGCCCTGCGAGCCCATGACCGCCATGGAGATGGCCCGCTACGCCGCGGACTACATCCCCGTGCCCTTCCCGGACGACCCCCTGGTGGTGGGCATCAGCGTCAGCGGCTCCGTGGCCCGCACTGCGGAGGCCGTGGCCAAGGCCCGGGAGCGGGGCGCCCTCACCCTGGCCCTCACCGGCAACCCGGCCGGCGCCCTGGCCAAGGCGGCGGAGCGCATCGCCCAGATCCGCCTGCCCGAGCTGCCCAAGGCCCCGGGCACCACCAGCTTCGCGGCCAACCTGGTGGCCCTCTACCTCCTGGCCATCCGCCTGGGCGAGGTGCGGGATCGCTTCCACCAGACCGAGGCCAACCGCCTGCGGGACGAGCTGCGGGGCGTCATCCAGGCCATGGAGGCCACCATCCAGGCGGTGGACGCCCGGGCCGAGGAGCTGGCCCAGGCCTTCAAGGACGAGCCGGAGTTCGTCTTCACCGGCCACGGGCCCAATTTCGGCAGCGCCCTCTTCTCCGCGGCCAAGGTCATCGAGGCCAGCGGCGCCTCCGCCTGGGGCCAGAACACCGAGGAGTGGGCCCACCTCCAGTACTTCTGCAAGCGCCCCCAAACCCCCACCTTCGTCATCGCCCCGCCCGGGTCGGGCTACAGCCGGGCCGTGGAGCTGGTGCCCATCATGAAGCGCATCGGACGGCAGGTCATCGCCATCGTGGACCAGGGGGACACGGCCATCGCGCCCCTGGCCGACGCGGTGCTGCCCGTGGCCAGCTCCGTGCGGGAGGCCTTCAGCCCCCTCCTCTACACCCTGGCCGGTGAGCTCCTGGCCGCCTACCACAGCAAGGCCACCGGCGAGCCCCCCTTCCGGGACTTCAGCGGGGTCTACGCGCCGGAGAAGGAGGGCGGAAACTTCATCTACGCGGAGGAGTGACGGACAGGGCCCGTCCGAGGGCCAATCCATGGGATGTTCGTGGCCAGTGGGTAGCCTCGGTTACAGGAAAGTTCGTCCAAAGTTGGCATCCTGACGCAGGGCGGAAGAGGCAGCGGCGACAGCCCGGCCTGCTTTCGGCCCTGCGTCGTCCTTTTCCCGCGGCGGATCCCGGACAGGATACAGCCTTCCCGGACCAGCCGCCCAGCAGAAATCCCACCGGAGGAGTCGAACATGAGCACCCCCACCATCACCCTGTACGGCGCCCACTGGTGCCCAGACTGCCGCCGCAGCAAGCGCTTCCTGGGCGAGCACCAGATCCCCTACAACTGGGTGGACATCGAACAGGACCCGGAAGCCGAGCAGCTCGTCATCCGGCTCAACGACGGCCGCCGCATCATCCCCACCATCGTCTTCGAGGATGGGTCGTTCCTCACCGAGCCCAGCAACGCGGAGTTGGCGGAGAAGCTGGGCCTGAAGACCACGGCCCGGCACACCCACTACCCCTTCATCGTCATCGGCGGGGGCCCGGCCGGGCTGACCGCGGCCCTCTACACCGCCCGGGAGGGCATCGACACCCTGGTCATCGAGCGGGCCGCCCTGGGTGGCCAGGCCGCAGCCACCGAGAAGCTGGACAACTTGCCTGGCTTCCCAGACGGGGTGCCCGGCATCGAGTTCGCCAATCGGCTGCGCCAGCAGGCCGAGCGCTTCGGCGTGGAGCTCCTCCAGGCCCAGGACGTGGTGAGCGTCCGCAGCCAGGACAACTACCACCTGGTCACCACCGGGGACGGCAGCCAGTACAGCGCCTGCGCCCTGCTCATCGCCACGGGCAGCCGCTATCGTCGCCTGAACGTGCCCGGGGAACGGGACTACATCGGCGCGGGGGTCCACTTCTGCGCCACCTGCGACGGCCCTTTCTACAAGGGCAAAAAGGTGGTCGTGGTGGGGGGCGGCAACAGCGCCGCGGAGGAGAGCCTGCTCCTGATCAAGTTCGCCAGCCAGGTGACCATCCTGGTGCGGGGCGAGGCCTTCAAGGCCAGCAAGGTCATCCAGGAGAAGGTGCTGGAGGAGCCCCAGATCCAGGTGCGCTGGCACACGGAGGTGGAGGAGTTCCTGGGCGCGGCGTCCAAGCTGACGGCCGTGCGGCTGCGCAACAACGTCACCGGCGAGGAGGAGGTGATGGCCACGGACGGGGCCTTCCTCTTCGTGGGCCAGGACCCCAACTCCGGTTTCCTGGAGGGGAGCGGGGTGCAGCTGAACCCCTGGGGCTTCATCGTCACCGGCCACGACCTGGTCCACGATCTGGCCGCCAGCGGTCAGCACCTGCCTGGCTTCCCGGACCGAGAGCCCAGCCTGATGGAGACCAGCGTGCCCGGCATCTTCGCCGCGGGGGACGTCCGGGCCGGGAGCACGAAGCAGGTGGCCAGCGCCGCCGGGGAAGGAGCCACGGCAGCCCTGGCCGTCCGAGAATACCTGAAGACCGTGTAGGAAAGACTGTGCAGGAGAGCCCATGGATCCACTCACCGCGCTGCTCCAGGAGCTGATCCGCATCCCCTCGGTGAACGGGGCGGAGAACGAGGCCCAGATTGCCCGGCGGGTGCAGCAGGCCGCGGCGGAGCTGGGCCTGCTGCACCCGCCGGGCAATCTGGGCCTCGTTCTCCGCCCCGTTCACCGAGGGGATGCGGATCAGCT
>WGCB01000496.1 GCA_015494005.1 Caldilineaceae bacterium | reverse complement strand
TCTTCATCTTCTGAGCCATACACGCCTCCTTGCGTTGCGTCAGAACGATCTACGGTTGAACGATCCAGAGCCAGCTCGCCTTTGAATCGGCTTCTGCCTCTACTATACCACCGGCTCGGGCGCTGTCAATCCTCGGGGCCTGAACGGACCTGTCCCGATGTTTCGGTGCATCCGTAGGGACAGAGCTTGCCCTGTCCGCGCTGAGGGACGGGGGCGGGCGCAGCAAGCCGCGCCCCGATGCACGGTCACGTGCTGGCCTTGGCCACCAGGACCGGGCAGTGGGCGAACTCGATCACCCGCTCCGTCACCGAACCCACCAGGATGCGCCGAGGGCCTCGCCGCCCCACGTGGCCCATGACGATCAGGTCCGCGCCCATGCTGTCGGCCAGGGAGACGATCTCCGCGTAGGGCTCCCCCTCCCGCAGCTCCGTCTGCACGGCCAGGCCCACCTCCTCGGCCAGCTTGGTCACGTAGTCCAGGTAGCGCCAGCCGTTCTCCCGCAGCTCCGCCTGGACCTGGTTGTGCTCCTGCTCGAATTTGCGCAGCTCATCCATGACCACCGTGTCCACCACGTAGAGCAGGGTCACCGTGGCGCCGCAGACTTTGGCCACCCGGAAGGCCAGGCGAGCCGCCTGCACCGAGCTCTCCGAGCCGTCGATGGGCACCAGGATGTTGGTGAAAAGCGTCTCATCCATCTTGCTCCCCCTCGTCTTCCGCTTCCTGCTTGGCATGTCGCTGCTTCACCTGCTTGGCCTGGACGAAAGCCTCCCGCTCCTGTTCCTCCAGGACGCTGGAAATGTAGGCCAGGGTGGCCTCGTACTGGGGGATGAGCACGTACTCCAGGGCGTTGACCCGCCGCTGGGTCTTCTGGAGATCCCGGGCCAGCCGCCAGACCGTGGTCTCCACCTCCGCCAGGTGCCCCAGGATGGCCGCCACGTCCTGCCAGCGGCGCCGGGCCTCGTCCAGGCTGGCGCTGGTGTCCCCCAGGCCGTAGGGGAGGGGCAGGGGCGTCACGTCCATGTGGACCAGGGGCACCAGCACCCCCATGACGCTGCGCAGGGTCAACTGGGTCTGGATGGCGGCGGCGGGGGCCAGGCTCACCCAGCGCAGCCGGTCCGTGCCCATGCGCATGCGCACCTCGGTCAGGGCCTGGTAGGCGGCCTGGAAGCGGCGTCGGGCCTCGGCCTGGGTGGCCTCCGCGTCGTCGATCATCTCCATCAGCTCCCGGACCAGCACCTCCCGCTTGCGTTCCAGCAGCTCGTAACCTCGCCGGGCCTCCTCCAGCTCCTGGCGCAGGCGCAGGAGGGCGCTGCGGGTGGGGGGCACGTTCAACAGCTCGGGCATGGGATGCCTCCGAACAGGTCAAGAGCGACCCAGGGCCTACACATTGTGGTCCAGCTTGCCCCGGTAGTGGGTCCGGATCTCCTCAGGCGTCACCCGGGTCAGCTCGCTGGAGGGCAGATGGGCCAGCACGTCCCAGCCCAGGTCCAGGGTCTCCTGGATGCTGCGGTTTTCCTCCTGGCCCTGGGCCACGAAGCGCTCCTCGAAGGCCTGGCCGAAGGTGAGGTAGGCCTTGTCCACGGTGGAGAGGGCCTCCTCGCCGATGATGGCGGCCAGGGAGCGGACCTCCTGCACGTGGGCGTAGGCCGCGTAGAGCTGGTTGGCCAGGTGCGGGTGATCCTCCCGGGTGCGGCCGGCGCCGATGCCGTCCTTCATCAGCCGGGAGAGGCTGGGCAGCACGTTGATGGGCGGGTAGATCCCCTGGCGGTGCAGGTTCCGGCTCAGGACGATCTGCCCCTCGGTGATGTAGCCGGTCAGGTCCGGCACCGGGTGGGTGATGTCGTCGCTGGGCATGGTCAGCACGGGCATCTGAGTCACCGAGCCCTTGCCTCCCACCACCCGGCCGCAACGCTCGTAGATGGAGGCCAGGTCGCTGTAGAGGTAGCCAGGATAGCCCTTGCGGCTGGGCACCTCGTTGCGCCGGCTGGCCAGCTCCCGCAGGGCCTCCGCGTAGTTGGTCATGTCCGTGAGGATGACCAGCACGTGGTAGTCGTGGCGGAAGGCCAGGAACTCGGCCAGGCTCAGGGCTACCCGGGGGGTGATGATGCGCTCCATGGGCGGGTCGTCGGCCAGGTTTAGGAAGAGGGTGGTCTGGCTCAGGGCGCCGCTGGCCGCGAAGCTGTGGTAGAAGAAGGCCGCGGTGTCATGGGG
>WGCB01000495.1 GCA_015494005.1 Caldilineaceae bacterium | reverse complement strand
TAGTTGTCCGAGTCACCACCGATGTTGTGGGTCAGGGTCTTGGCCTGGTTCGGGTTGATGGTCACCCAGCCGCTGTCGTAGGTGGGGCGAGGGCGCTTCCAGATGCGGACGCGCACCTGGTCCGCGTAGTCGTCCTCGGCCCGGCGGAAGAGGGTGATGGAGGTGTTGCTCAGGGAGCGCCAGTAGACGCCCACCCGCTCGTCCGTGCGACTGCCGTTGAAGGCCTTGGCGCCGAAGTCCGCGCCGCCGTAGTAACGCTGGTTGATGCCGCTGCCAACGCTCTGGTAGTCCATCACCACCACGTAGTCATCTGCGCTGCCGCCCAGTCCATGGTTCAGCGTGGTGGCCGAGGCCCCCGGAGTCAGGCTCACCCAACCGCTGTCGTAGTCCGGGCTGGGATCCACCCAGATGCGGATGCGCACGAACTCCGCGTAGCTGTCCTCGGGCCGGCGGTAGACCGTGATGGTGGAGGTGGTCAGGCTGCGCCAGTACGCGCCCACCCGATCCTCCGCGCTGTGGCCGGGGGCCGGGTTGGTGCCGAAGTCCGCACCGCCGTAGTAGCGCTGGTTCACCCCGTCCACGCCGCTGGCCTTGTAGTCCATGAGCACCACGTAGTTGCTGACGCTGCCGCCCAGGTCGTGGGTCAGGGTCTTGGATGTATCTTGGGCCAGGCGCACCCAGCCGCTGTCGTAGGAAGGCCCGCCAGAGAAGGCCGCCCCCACGATCGCCAGGGCGTCCGTGCCCTGGGCGGTGACGGCCGCTCCGTCCTCCCGCCAGCCCGGCTCCTCGGGGACCGGCGGGGCCTCCTGGGCGCTCACCAGGCTCGGCGACAGGGAGACGACGAGCACGATCAGGACGTAGATCCAGTTCACGGCATGCCATTTCGGCCAGGTGGTTCGACGCATCTACAGCCTCCTTTGAGTGAGAAAAGGATCGTTCACTGCTTCAAACAGGCACTTCTGTCACAGCCGTCGCTGTGGTGGACAAAGTGGCTGGGGAAGGGAACCGATTGTGGGGAAGCCACGAGTTGATGACCCTACCTATGGACGATCATCGCTGGTTTTGGACACAATAGTCTGCATCCATGATACCGGGTTTCAGAGACGACGACGATGCACCAGGACACGGGGAAAACGTGCGCCAGATCACACCGCCGAGAGGGTGGCGGTTGGGGGTCAACCGCCCGTGGGGACGTTGCACACTTCCATTGTATCACCCACGGCACGCGAAAAGCCTGACAAAAGCCGGGCAAACAGGTACAATGGAGGCCCCGGGCTCCTTCATCGCCCTGCTCCATCTCATCACCAGCACCACCCATGCCAGGAGGTTCCCATGCCCGATTTCTCCGCCTTCGACGCCTACATCGACGCCCACCAGGAGCGCTTCGTCCAGCGCCTGGCGGACCTGGTGGCCATTCCCAGCGTATCGGCCCAGGGCGGACCAGCCATGCACCAGGCCGCAGAGGCCGTCCGCGATCTGGCTGCCTCCCTGGGCCTGGACGCCCGCCTGGTGGAGGTGGATCCAGGCCAGCCACCCTTCGTCTTGGCCGAGATCGGCCCGGCGGACGCGTCCCGCACCCTCATAATCTACAACCACTACGACGTCCAGCCCCCAGAGCCCCTGGAGCTGTGGGATTCGCCTCCCTTCCAGCTGGTGGAGCGGGAGGGCAAGCTCTACGGCCGGGGCACCGCGGACAACAAGGGTAACCTGACCGTGCGCCTCAGCGCCATCCAGGCCTACCGGGAGACCCTGGGCGAGCTGCCCCTGCGCATCCTCTTCGTCATCGAAGGGGAGGAGGAGATGGGCAGCCCTCAGATGGCCCGGTTCAGCCAGCAGCAGGCCGCCCTGCTGAAGCGCTGCGATGGTTGCTGGTGGGAGGCGGGCGGCGTCAACGACAAGGGGCAGAGCACCCTCACCATGGGGCTGAAGGGGCTGGCCGCCCTGGAGTTCCACGCCAAGGTCATGGCCCGGGACAGCCACTCCGCGGCCGGGGGTGTCCTGCCCAACGCGATCTGGCGGCTCATGGAGGCCCTGACCACCCTGCGCCGGCCGGACGGCACCTTGACCATCGACGGCCTGGCCGAGCACCTGGCCCCCATCAACCCCAGAGACCTGGAGCTCATCGCCACCTCGGACTGGGACGAGCAGGGCATGTTGGAGGCCTTCGGGATCACCGAACTCCTGGGCGGGCGCCGGGGCAAGGAGGCGGAGATCCAGTTCCTCCTGCGCCCCTGCATGAGCATCAACGGCATCATCGGCGGCTACACGGGTCCGGGAGGCAAGACGGTCATCCCCTGCGAGGCCACGGCCAAGACCGACATCCGCCTGGTCCCCAACCTGACGCCGGAGCTGGTGCGGGAGCTGGTCCGAGCCCATCTGGACCGGCGAGGCTTCCAGGACATCCAGATCCGGGAGAGCGAGATGGGCCTGCGCCCGGCCAAGACCGACCCGGACGCGCCCATCGTCCACGCGGCCTCCCAGGCCATCCAGGAAGCCACAGGGAAGCCGGCAGCCCTGGCCCCCAACATGGCCGGCAGCGGCCCCATGTACGATCTCTGCGACGTCCACGGCATCCCCACCATCGCCATGGGCGTGGCCTACCGGGACAGTCGGGGCCATGCCCCCAACGAGAACATCCGCCTGTCCGATTTCCTCACCGGGATGAAGATCGCCGGCCGGTTCTTCCATCAGTTCGCCCAGAGCTAGGCCCAGTTCCTGCCTCAAGGCCGGATCGAGGCCCGGGAGATGGGCATTGCGACCGTTTTTTGGCGCTTGACAAAGGGTCGCGGGTGTGGGATACTCTGCTCAGCTAGGCCACAGGCCGCCAAGCATCGGTCTCCTGGCCCAGCCTCCCAACGCTATCCCAAATAAAAGGAGGTGATGCCCATGGATAAACAGTATGGTAGTCCAAGTCCGGTAGCATCACCTCGGAGTCACCTCCGATAAAGATGCTACCGGACACCAAAAGGCCCCCGTCGAATGGCGGGGGCCTTTTGCATGGTGGGCTTGGGGGGCGACACAGCGCTCAACACAAAAATTGCCGACCGGATGCGGTCGGCAATTTCGCTTCTGTGGGGCGCCTAACGGGGCTCGAACCCGTAACCTCTTGATCCACAATCAAGCGCTCTACCTTTGAGCTATAGGCGCCATGGCCTGCTCGGACGGCCCATCAGGGGCCGGAGGAGCGACGCTGGAAAAAGCCGGGGGAGGCAGAACCCACCCCCGGCTTTGGCTGGGGGACAGGGATTCGAACCCCGATTGACGGATCCAAAGTCCGTAGTCCTGCCATTAGACGATCCCCCACCAAACGCCCCGAGATGGGACGATGGAAAAAGGTGAGTGCCGAGGCCCAGACTTGAACTGGGGACACACGGATTTTCAGTCCGTTGCTCTACCAGCTGAGCTACCTCGGCACAAAGGCCGACCTGATCGGTCGGCCCTGAGAGCGGGCGATGAGATTCGAACTCACGACCTTCTCCTTGGCAAGGAGACGTTCTACCACTGAACTACGCCCGCATGGTGTATTGGTGCTGCAAGCACGGTAGCCGGCCCATGGTCGACGGGAACAAACCGTCTCGGCTGAGTGGACCCGGTCGGATTCGAACCGACGATCTCCTCCGGGCAAGGGAGGCGCCTTCCCGCTTGGACACGGGCCCGCGCGTCAGGCGCTGGCTGATGGTGCCGACGAGAGGACTCGAACTTCCGCGCCCCGT
>WGCB01000494.1 GCA_015494005.1 Caldilineaceae bacterium | reverse complement strand
GGGCTGGGGCAGCTCGACCGGCAAGGCCGTCTCGTCCAGGGGCTGCACGTCCAGGAGGCAGCGGCGCAGCAGGGCCTCCCGGGCGGCCTGGGGGTCGGCCTCCGGGTCCGCGTCCTGGAGCACCCCGGCCAGGTCCGCGCTGGTGGGCGGGCGCAGGATGATGGCCAGGGCCCGATCGTCCAGGCGGGCCTCCACGGTGATGGGCCGGGGTGTGATGGGCTGGGGCGGTGCGTCCGGGAGCTGGGGCAGGCCGGCGTCCGGGGCAAGCTGGGCGCTGTCCAGGACGAACTCCAGGCGCTCGCCGCAGGCCGGGCAGTCCACCACGCTGGCCAGGTGGGGCCCGAAGATCTCCTCCCGGAGCCGGAAGAGCAGGGCGTCCCGGCGTCCCAGAGGAAGCTGGGCCAGCTGCTCCTGGCTCCACTCCGGCCAGGCCAGGGCCAGGAGGAGCAGGGCCCGGTGCAGGGACGAGGCGGTGCGACCCCGCTCCCAGGCCTCCATGAGCGCCGTGGCAGTGGGGGGGCGCATGTGGGCTACCCGGCCGGCTCAGTGAAGCTGGGCTCGGTGGGCTCGGTCACGTCGTAGTCCCGCTCCCAGCCCTCGTTCTCCAGCTTCAGGGTCTGGATGGCCACCGCGTTGCCGCTGGCGTCCAGCTCGGGCAGGGCCTGGTACTCGGAGACCCAGCAGCGGTAGACCTTGTAGGCGATGGCCAGCTGGCCGGCCTCGTTGTAGACCTCGATGATGATGTCCTTGCGGAAGTCCTTGAGGGAGACCTCTGAGCCCAGGCCGGAGCCGAAGTTCCAGACCTTGTTGGCCCACTTCTCGAACTCCGGGTCGTGGGTCACGCCCCGCTCCAGGGTGATGGCCTCGTACTTGGTCTGGCCCGGGGACTTGCGCTCGGTGCTGGGGTCCCCGCCCTCCCGGTGGGTGATGGGCTCGGTGGTCCGCTTTAGGGCGCCCACCTTGCTCACCCCGGCCACGTAGCGGCCATCCCATTTCACCCGGAATTTGAAGTTCTTGTAGGGGTCAAAGCGCTGTGGATTGACGCTGAACTGTGCCATGTGGGTTCTCCTTGGACAGAAAGGGAGTTAGGAGTCGGAAGTTGGGAGTTGGAAGTTGGGAGTTGCAGGTCGCCATCCAGCCTGCTTATGTCTCAATCTGGCCGGCGATCTGCTGGATCTTGATGATCACGAACTCCGCGGGCTTCAAGGGGGCGAACCCCACCAGGATGTTCACGATGCCCCGGTCGATGTCGGTCTGGGTGGTGGTCTCCTTGTCGCACTTGACAAAGTAGGCCTCCCGAGGAGAGGTGCCCTGGAAGGCGCCCTGGCGGAAGAGGCCCTGCATGAAGGCCCCCACGTTCAGGCGGATCTGGGCCCAGAGGGGCTCGTCGTTGGGCTCGAAGACCACCCACTGGGTGCCCCGGTAGAGGCTTTCCTCGATGAAGAGGGCCAGGCGGCGCACAGGGATGTACTTCCACTCCGAGGCCAGGCGATCCTCACCGGCCAGGGTGCGGGCGCCCCAGACCACTTTGCCGTAGGCCTGGAAGCTGCGCAGGCAGTTGAGTCCCTTGGGATTGAGCCGGCCGTTGTCCCCGTCGGTGAGCTTGACGCTCAGCTCCCGGACGCCAGCCAGGCTGGCCTCGATGCCGGCCGGGGCCTTCCAGACCCCCCGTTGGGCGTCGGTGCGGGCGAAGATGCCGGCCACCGCGCCGCAGGGGACGAACTCCGCGGTGCGGTTCTCCTGGAGGGGATCGGCCATCTTGAGGCGGGGGAAGTAGGCCGCGGCGTTGATGGCCAGGTTCGCGCCGCCGATGTCCGAGCGCAGGCTGTCGATGCCCGTCTCCGCGTCCCCCACGTCCTTCCAGGAGGAGGGCGGGTCCAGGATGAGCATGGCTCGGCGGTCCTTGCAGTACTTGGCCGCGGCGGCCAGGGTGGTGTCCGTGCCCACGTCCGTGTCCCGGGTCAAGGGCGGGATGCAGAGGAGGTTGAAGAGATCGGCCTTGTCCAGGGCGTAGATGCCCGTGCGGGCCGTGGCGTCCCCGGTGACCTCGGTGTCGGTGAGGTCGCTGCCGTCGCTGCCGTTGGTGGAGGGGGCCGTCGGGATGGGGTTGCCGTTTGGATCCAGAGGGTTGGCGTCCGGGCGGGTGCTGGGCACGGCCCCGCTCACCTCCACCAGGGTGGACTCCTCCTCCAGCACCTTGGTGACGAAGCGGCGTGAGGTCGGGTCCACGGAGACGTTGAGGAACTTCTCCGTGGCCACCGGATTGCCTGTGGCCGGGTCCACCTCGGTGACGGTCAGGTTGAAGAGGGACGTGTCGCTGGTGTCCTTGGTGTCGTGGTCCACCACGGCCCGCAGGTTGTCTCCCCAGGCCCCGGGACTGCTGGCGGCCAGGGTCAAGGTGTCGCCGCCGGCGGACAGGGTGATCTCCGCGGCCGTGGCCCCGTTGTGGACCCGAACGATGAGCGCGTCCGTGCCGCCGTGGAGGAAGTAGTGGGAGACAGCGTAGCTCATGGTGCTCTCTCGCCAGAGATCGCCGAAGGTTCGCTGGTAGTCGGTGAAGCTCTGGATGCGGATGGGGTCGTTCACTGGCCCCCGCCGGGCCCGTCCGATGAAGGCGGTGATGGAGGTGGCCACCCCGGTGATGGTGCGCACACCGCTGGGCACTTCCTCGATGTACACCCCTGGGTAGGTAGGTGATACAGGCATGAAGTTTCCTCCCTTCGATAGCGAAAAACAGAACGCGAAACGGTTTCCTTCGGCCGAGCCGGTGTCACCGGGCTACGGGGTCGCGTCTCGACCCACGAGCACGTCGATGGTCACATCCGCGCCGGTGCTGTTGGAGAAGAAGAGCTTGGTGGGGGCCGGGTCCAGAAGGGCCACCGCGCCGGCTCCGGTGAAGAGGTGGGGCGCGTCCAGGACGATGGCCGTGCCCGCGGCGCTGTTCACCTTGTAGCTCAGGTTGGCGTCGTAGGCGCTGGCCTTCACCGCCAGGAACTGGGTCAGGCCGGCGCCGTCCGGTTGGATGTTCACCTCCAGATCGGTGCTCCCGTCCGGGACGGTCACCTTGGTCTTGTCGTAGGACTCCACGTCCAGGGTCTTGGCCTCGGCCATGCTGGGCCCGCCAGAGACCTGGGCGCTGAAGGAGTACTGGAGTTGCTCGGGCATGGTGGTTCCACCTCCTGTGGTCTAAATTGCCGTGGTCTAAATTGCCGGGTCTACATTGCCGCGGCGTAGATTGCACGCACGGCTTTCGCCGATGGCACGAATTCGAACGACAGCGCCTTCTATCCTGGGTCCAGGTCCTGGCTCTTCAGGAACTCCAGGATGAAACGGTTGACCTCCTGCAGATCAGCCACGTAACGCTCCTGACCGGTGTCCACGTGCTCGATCTTGCCCCGCCAGCTCTGCCAGGCAGCCTGGTTTTCCCTGGGCTCCCGCCAGATGCGCAGGATGAAGACGTGGTTGTCCAGATGGAAATGGGCCATGGTGACGGCGGCCTCTCGGTAGGAGATGGACACACAGCAACAGGGTGAACGATGGGACGAGAACCGGCGAGAAGGCAGTGCAACGGTGGCCTGGCAGGCGAGCGGAACGGACGACAGCCGAGATGAGGACGACGGTCACAGGCGGGCCGTCAAGAATAGAGTACACCACCGCCGTCACGCCAGCATCACCGGACCGTCACTGGGCGGTCACAGAGGAAAAGGGCAACCGTGGGGAGATTGTAAGAGACGTCACCTACGGAAATCGGTTGCGTTTGGTACTTTGTACGGGCCCACATCGCCGCCGTTCCCCCGGACGTGCCACATCCCCCCTGCCGAAGCAGCAATCCATCCCAAATTGCCCCTGTCCATCATTTCACCCGAAGCATTCACACGAGGAGGAACTGCCATGACTGTCCCAGCCGTACTCACCAACACCGTTAGCCGCATCCTCTATGGGCTGCCCTTGATCGTCTTTGGTCTGCTGCACCTCATGAATTCCCAGGGCATGTCCAAGCTGGTGCCGTCCTACTTCCCGGCCCCGGTCTTCTGGGTCTATCTTACCGGGGCAGCCCTCATCCTGGCCGGAGGCGCCATCATCGCCAACCGCAAGGCCAAGCTGGCCAGCCTGCTCCTGGGCGTGATGCTGCTCATCTTCGCGCTGACCATCCACCTGGCCGGCTTCTTGGGCGGCAACCAGGCTTCTCTTTCCCAATTCCTCAAGGACACGGCCCTGGCCGGCGCGGCCTTCGCCCTGGCCGGCATCCTGGAGGATTGAGGTCAAGGGTGCGACCCGCATCAAAGAGGCCGAGTTCCTGGACGGAGCTCGGCCTCTTTCGCGTTCGGCTTTGGATGATCCCAGGGGCGCTGCTTGCCGCGCCCGCCTCCAGGAGGCAGGGCAAACACGCCACATGGAAGCGGACAGGACAAGCCCTGTCCCTACGGATGCACCCACCTTCGGGAGGCCCCCGGCCCACGGGAAACGATTTGCCCAGGACCCGGGGCATGCTATACTTACCGGGCCCCCAGCCGCTCCCTCTGAACCCAACGCCTGCCCCCCAAGGAGAGCCCACCTGTGCCGGACGTCGTCACCTGGCTGCAGCCTATCCTGGAGCTGGATCCCACCCTGGAGGTGAAGCTCCTCAGCTCCCTGATCATCCTGGCCCTGCTCTGGCTGCTCCGCTTCCTGGCCGTGCAGATGATCGACCGGCGCGTCCAGGAGATGCAGGCCCGCCACGTCTGGCACAAAGCCCTCACCTACCTGACCGGGCTCCTGGCCCTCTTCCTGGTGGGGCGGATCTGGCTGGAAGGGGTGCAATCCATGGCCACCTTCCTGGGGCTGCTGGCCGCGGGCCTGGCTGTGGCCCTCCAGACCCCTCTGACCAATCTGGCCGGCTGGCTCTTCATCCTCTGGCGACGGCCCTTCCGGGTGGGAGATCGGGTGGCCATCGCCGGCCAGACCGGGGACGTCATCGACATCGGCATGTTCCAGTCCACGCTCCTGGAGGTGGGCGGCTGGGTGGACGGGGAGCAGCACACCGGGCGCATGATCCACCTGCCCAACGGCCAGATCCTCAGCCAGCCTCTGGTGAACTACACGAAGGGATTTCCCTACATCTGGCACGAGATCCCGGTGCTGGTCACCTTCGAGAGCGACTGGGAGGAGGCCAAGGCCCTCTTCCAGGCCATCCTGGCCCGGCACGCGGGCCCAGCCAGCCAGGAGGTCCAGGAGCAGATGCGCCGGGCGACCTACGGCTACCCCTTCGCGGAGGCGGACCTGGCGCCCCGGGTGATCACCAAGGTGGAGGAGAGCGGCGTGGCCCTGACCCTGCGCTACCTCTGCCATCCCCGAGAGCGGCGGGCCTCCCAGGAAGCCATTTGGGAGGCCATCCTGCGGGCCCTGCCCCAGCATCCAACCATCGAGCTGGCCTATCC
>WGCB01000493.1 GCA_015494005.1 Caldilineaceae bacterium | reverse complement strand
CTCACGGCCAGCTCCACGGCCCGCTCGCCCAGCTCCCCGGCCCGTTGATCCACGGTGGTCAGCCGGGGGCGGACCAGCTGGCCGAAGGGCACGTTGTCGATGCCCACCACGCTCAGGGCCTCGGGGACGGGCAGACCGGCCTCCGCGGCCCCAGCCAGGACGCCCAGGGCGGTCAGGTCGTTGTAGCAGACCACGCCCGTGGCTCCCAGGTCCCAGAGCCAGGGCAGGGCCCGCTGGCCGTCCTCCGCCTGGCCGGCCCCGGGCAGGAGCAGCCGGTGGTCCACGGTGACGCCGGCGGCTTGCAGCGCGGCCAGGTAGCCTTCCCGACGCTGGGCGCTGCTGTGTCCCAGGGGCGGCCCGCCGATGAAGGCGATGCGTCGGTGGCCCAGGGCCAGGAGGTGCTCCGTGGCCAGCCGGGCGCCCTGGGCCGTGTCCGAGCGCACGGAGAGGGCCTGGCTGCCGTCCGCCACCCGGCTGTTCACCAGGACCAGGGGCTGCTCCAGCTGGGGGAGGAGAGTGGGGTAGAGCTCCCCGGCCCGGCTGCTCACCACCAGGAGGGCGTCCACCCGGCGCTGGCGCAGGGACTCGATGGCCTGGAGCTCCAGCTCCGGGGAGCCCTGGGCCGTGGCCAGGAGCAAAGTGTAGCCGGCGGCGGTGGCAGCCTTCTCCACCCCTGCCATGACCTGGCCCACGTAGGGGTCGGCCAGGGTGGTGACCACCACGCCCAGGGTGTGGGTCCGCTGCAGGACCAGGCTCCGGGCCACCTGGGAGGGGACGTAGCCCAGCTCTTGTGCTAACGTTTGCACGAGCGCCTTGGTTTCCGGGCTGATGCGGGGGTCGTCTCGCAGGGCCCGGCTCACGGTGGAGGGGCTGACCTGGGCTTTTTCGGCGATAGTTTTGATGGAAACGACCATGGAATCCCTGCTTTGGCTGGCTCTGAGGCTGCTGGGCGGTGCGTCCTGTTGAGTTGTGCTAACGTTTGCACAGGCGTGGCCGCAGTTATACCAGCTCTGGAACGGGTTGTCAAATCGGGTTTGCGGCGCGCATCGAACCAGCCTCAATCCAGAATGCCCCAGCCCATGCAGGCAACTTGCCCGGAAGCTCGACTGGTGGGAGAATGGTGCACACCATCCGTCTCCAATCGGCCATCCCATCCACTTCGGGAGCGAAAACCATGCGCATCACATTCTACGGCGCGGCCCGGGAAGTGACCGGCTCCATGCATCTGCTGGAGGTGAACGGCCAGCGCATCCTGCTGGAGTGCGGCCTCTTCCAGGGTCATCGGGCCGACACCTACCAGCGCAACCTCCACTTCCCCTTCGACCCCAAGAGCATCGACACCGTGGTGCTCAGCCATGCCCACATCGACCACTCCGGCAATCTGCCCAACCTGGTCAAACAGGGCTTCAACGGCAACATCTGGTGCACCGCGGCCACCCGCAACCTCTCCAGCTACATGCTCCTGGACAGCGGACACATCCAGGAGCAGGACGTGATCTACCTGAACAAGAAGCGCCGGCGCCGTCACGAGCCCCTACTGGAGCCCATCTACACCCGCCAGGACGCCCAGGCCACCCTGCCCTACTTCGTCAGCGTGGGCATGCACCGGCCCATCCCCATCGCGGAGGGGGTCACCCTCACCTTCTACAACGCTGGGCACATCCTGGGGGCCGCCTTCGTCCAGTTGGACATCCGGGAGGGGAACAAGCGCTGGCGGCTGGTCTTCAGCGGGGACATAGGCCGCAAGGAGATCGCTATTCTGAAGCCGCCGGAGTTCCTGGAGGAGGCGGACATCCTCATCATGGAGAGCACCTACGGGGATCGGTTCCACGGAACCTATCGCTCGGCTCGGGAGAAGCTGCGGGACGTGGTCTGCTCCACGGCTCGTCGTCGGGGCAAGGTGATCATCCCCGCCTTCGCGGTGGGCCGCACCCAGGAGCTGGTCTACAACCTGAACCAGCTGGACGCGGACGGGGAGATCCCGCCGGTGCCCGTCTTCGTGGACAGCCCCCTGGCCGTGAACGCCACGGACGTCTTCCGCATGCACCCGGAGGAGTGGAACCGGGAGGTGCAGCGCTTCCTCGTCGAGGACAAGCGGCGCAGCCCCTTCGACTACCCCCGCATCGAATACGTGCGGGACGTGCGCCGCAGCAAGCAGCTGAACCACCTGACCGAGCCCGCCATCATCATCAGCGCCAGCGGCATGGCCGAGAACGGGCGCATCCTCCACCACCTGAAGAACAACATCGAATTCCCCGAGAACACCGTCCTCTTCGTCAGCTTCCAGGCCCAGAACACCCTGGGACGCCGCATCCTGGATGGGGTGAGCCCGGTGCGGATCCTGGGGGGCGAGTACCAGGTCCGGGCCCGGGTGGAGAAGATCGACGGCTACAGCGCCCACGCGGATCAACGAGGGCTGCTCAGCTGGGCCGGGCACTTCCAGCGCAAGCGGCTCAAGCGGCTCTTCCTGGTGCACGGGGAGGAGGAGGCGGCCTTCACCCTGGCGGACAAGCTGCGCAAGCGGGGTTTCCGCCAGGTGGATGTGCCAGTGCGGGGCCAGAAGTTCGAGTTCTAGATGGGGGCATCCGTCCCCAGGAGGCGGGGACGGTCCAGTCAGAGGAGGATCTGCGCGGCCTGGCGCTCCTGGAGGGCGTGTTCCAGCCGGGGGATGGCCACCTGCAGCCCGATACCCTTGACATAATCCAGGGTCGTCCCCAGGAGCTTCAAGATCGAGGCCCCGGCCGGGCGTAACTGCGCCATGGCCAGCACCGTCTCCACGTACTCCTCCACCAGGCTGCGGCGGCCGGCGTAGTGGAGGGCCTTGCGGAGCAGCCGCGTGCTCTCGGCCTCGTTCCCTTCCTGGTGAGCGATGGTGGCCAGGCCCAACAGCCCCAGCACGTAGGTGTAGGGATAGAGGTTCTCGCCGTCCCCCAGCCCCTCTTCCAGGAGCTGGCGGGCGGTTTCCATCGCGCCCTGGCGCAGGCGCACCAGCCCCAGGCCGATGACCGCGCTGTTGCGGTGGGTGCGGAAGGTGCCCCGGTCGTTGAGGAAGTGGAGCACCCGCTGGAAGCGCCCCTCGGCTTTCTCCAGCTCGTTGGCCTGCAGGGATCGGTAGCCGCTGGAGATCCGGGGCCAGAGGCTGGCCAGCTGGGCCGCCAGCCCGTGGACCTGCCGGTTCAGGGCCTTGCTCTGCTCGTTGAGCTCCCGGCTGCGGGCGGCCTGGCCCTGGATGCGCATGGTCACCGCCAGCTGGTGGTAGGCGATGCTGGCGATGGAGCGCTGGCCCGTCTCCAGGGAGATGGTGGCCGCAGCCTCCAGGCAGCGGGCCGCAGGAGCAAACTGGCCCTGGACCCGCAGGGTCCAGCCGTACTCCAGCAGGGGGAGGGCGGCGTGGGTGGGGCCCAT
>WGCB01000492.1 GCA_015494005.1 Caldilineaceae bacterium | reverse complement strand
GGTAAGGTGGGCGTGGGCGTGGGCAAGGCCCGGGAAGTCCCCGACGCCATCCGCAAGGCCGCGGAGCGAGCCCGCAAGAACATGGTGAACGTGGCCCTGCTGGGCACCACCATCCCCCACCCCATCCAGGTGCGCTTCGGCGCCGCGGAGGTGCTGCTGAAGCCAGCCAGCCCGGGTACGGGCGTCATCGCTGGCGGTGGCGTGCGGGCCGTGGTGGAAGCCGCCGGGGTCAAGGACATCCTGTCCAAGTCCCTGGGCAGCGACAACATCCTGAACGTGGTCCAGGCCACATTCAAGGCCCTGCAGGAGCTGCAAGACTATCAGGTGGAAGCGGAGCGTCGAGGGGTGGAACCGTCCCACCTGGCTCCCTTCTGGCTGCGGGAGGAGGAGATCCATGGCTAAGAAACTCCGGGTGACCCTGGTTCGCAGCCCCATCGGCTACGAGAAGAGCCAGAAAGCCACGGTGCGCGCCCTGGGTCTGACCAAGATGCACCAGACGGTGGAAAAGGACGACAGCCCGATGATCCGGGGCATGATCAACAAGGTGCGCCACCTGGTCCAGGTGGAAGAAGTGGATAGCTAACACAGGTTGGATCAGGTAATCGGGATCGGGCAATCGGGATCGAGCAGTTGGAATCAAGCAGTTGGGATCGACTGGAAACGAGCAAGGAGTCATCATGAAATTACATGACCTGCGCCCCGATCCGGGTGCAACCAAAAAGCGAAAGCGAGTAGGTCGTGGCACAGGCTCTGGCCGGGGCAAGACCAGCGGCCGGGGAACCAAGGGCCAGAACGCCCGCAGCGGCGGCGGTGTGCGCCCCACATTCGAGGGCGGCCAGCTACCCCTGGTGAAGCGCCTGCCCAAGCTGCGGGGCTTCAACAACCGGTTCAAGGTTCACTACGTGCCGGTGAACCTGGACATGCTGAGCAAGCGCTTCGAGGCCGGCGCAGAGGTGACGCCAGAGAGCCTGCACGCGGTGGGCCTGCTGAGCAAGGTCAAGGATCCGGTGGTGGTGCTGGCCCGAGGCGAGCTGGACAAGGCCCTGACTGTGAAGGCCCATCGGGTGAGCGCCAGCGCCCGGCAGAAGATCGAGGCGGCCGGCGGTTCGGTGGAGATCCTGCCCTTCACCGTGAACAAGCGGGTGCCCCGTTCCTAGCACTCGAATGCCTGGCTCCGTTGGCCGTTGTGGCAGGCGGAGCTCGGTCGATACCAGAGGTGGCACCCTGAGTCGCCATACTCTTCGGAGGGAATCGTAATGATCGACGCCGTGCGTAATGCATTCCGTCTGCCGGACCTGCGTCGCAAGCTGCTGATTACCGTGGGCATCCTGGTGGTCTACCGGTTTGCTGCCCATGTGCCCTTGCCCGGGGTGAACCGGGATGTGCTGGACCAGCTCTTCCGCTCCACGGACCAGAACATCCTGCTCAACCTGCTGAACTTCTTTAGCGGCGGCGCCCTGGCCCAGTTCAGCGTCATGGCCATGGGCGTTTACCCCTACATCACCGCCTCCATCATCATGCAGCTGCTGACCCCCATCATTCCCCAGCTGGAGGAGCTGAGCCAGGAAGGGGAGCAGGGCCGGCAGCAGATCAACAAGTACACCTACTGGCTGACCGTGCCCCTGGCCCTGCTGCAGGCCTTCGGCCAGGCCACCCTCCTGAGCCGCCCCATCGGCGGGACCACCGGTGCTGTCCTGGAGAACTGGGGCTTCGCCGGGGAGGCGCTGCTGCCATCGCTGACCATTCTGATCAGCATGACGGCCGGCACCATGTTCGCCATGTGGCTGGGCGAGATGCTCACGGAGCAGGGGATCGGCAACGGGGTTTCCCTGATCATCTTCGCGGGCATCGTGGCTTCCGTGCCCCGGCAGGTGCGGCTGCTCTGGCAGCAAGGGCCCACCCAGCTGCTGATCTTCTCTCTGATCACCATCCTGACCGTGGCGCTCATCGTCTGGGTGCAGGAGGGGCAGCGGCGCATTCCCGTCCAGTATGGAAAGCGAGTGCGCACCATGCGGGGCAACCGGCTGATGATGGTGGGCGGCCAGAGCACCTACGTGCCCCTGCGGGTGAACACCGCCGGCATGATCCCGCTCATCTTCGCCCAGAGCCTGCTGATCCTGCCCAACACCCTCTCCTCCTACTTCATCAACCGGACGGACTGGCTGGGCAATGTGGCCAACTGGGTCTTCGTCACCTTCAGCCCCCAGAATTTCCTCTACTGGTTCAGCTACTTCCTGCTGACGGTGGCCTTCACCTACTTCTACACGGACATCATGTTCCGGCAGCAGAACCTCCCGGAGACGCTGCAGAAGCAGGGCGGTTTCATCCCAGGGATCCGGCCGGGGCCACGCACCGAGGCCTATCTGAACGGCGTGCTGCACCGCATCACCCTGGTCGGGGCCCTCTTCCTGGGCTTTGTAGCCATCCTGCCCTACCTGGCCAGCATCCTCTTTGGAGGCGGCAGTGTGGGCCGTTTCAACACCCTGATCATCAGCAGCACGGGCCTGCTCATCGTGGTGGGCGTGGTCCTGGACACCATGAAGCAGATCGAGGCCCAGCTGATGATGCGCAACTACGAAGGTTTCATCCGCTAGGCAGAGGCCGGCCACAGGAAGAGAGCCACTTCCATGGGGAAACGCATCTTTATCGTGTTGCTCGGTGTGCCCGGGGCAGGCAAAGGAACCCAGGCCAAGATGCTCCAGGAGAAGCTGGGGATTCCCCAGATTTCCACCGGGGACATCTTCCGCTACAACCTGAAGAACCAGACGGAGCTGGGGCTGCTGGCCAAGCGCTACATGGACGCGGGGGAGCTGGTGCCGGACGAGGTGACCATCCGCATGGTGGCGGACCGGCTGGCCCAGGAGGACTGCGCTCGAGGCGCCATCCTGGACGGCTTCCCCCGCAACCTGGAGCAGGCCCAGGCCCTGGACGAGATGACCGCCCCGGACGGCGGTGTCTCCCTGGTTCCGCTCATCGAGATCAGCGACGAAGAGGCCATGCGTCGGATCACCGGGCGGCGGGTCTGCCGCCAGTGCGGGGCGGTCTATCACATCGAGTTCAACCCGCCCAAGCACGACATGGTCTGTGACCGCTGCGGCGGGGAGCTCTACCAGCGGGACGATGACAAACCGGAGACGGTGCGCAATCGGCTGTACGTGTACTACAAGCAGACGTCGCCCTTGATCGGCTACTACTTCTGCAAGGGGCTACTGGTGCGGGTGGATGGTTCCCGCCCCATCGAAGAGGTGCACCAGACCCTGATGCACATCCTGGCCGAGCGGGGCATTCTACCCCAGGACTGAGTCCTGGAAATGGAACGAAACGTCATGAAGCGAAGGCCCCGTCGGCGACTGTTCCGTCGGCGCACCCAGCAGGAGGCGCCCCGTCCCATCCTGAAGACGCCCCAGGAGATCCAGATCCTGCGGGAGGCGGGCCGGATCGTGGGGCGGGTGCACCAGGTACTGAAGGAGGCCATTCGCCCCGGCATCAGCACCTGGGAGCTGGATCAACTGGCCGCGGAGACGCTGCACCGGTACAACGCGGAGTCTGCCTTCCTGGGCTATCGGGGCTATCCGGCCCACATCTGCACCAGCATCAATGAGGAGCTAGTCCACGGCATCCCTAGCAAGGAGCGCATCCTGAAGGAAGGGGACATCATCAGCATCGATGTGGGCTCCTACTACCGGGGCTTCGTAGGGGATAGCGCCTGGACCTACCCGGTGGGGCAGATCAGCGAGGAGGCCCAGGCTCTGCTGGAGGCCACGGAGGGCAGCCTCTACGCTGGCATCGAGCAGGCCGTGGCGGGCAAGCGCATCCGGGACGTGAGCCGGGCGGTGCAGGAGTACGTGGAGAGCCGCGGTTTCTACGTGGTGCGGGAGTACGCGGGACACGGCGTGGGCCGTTCCATGCACGAGCCGCCTCAGGTCCTGAACTACGTGGCCGAAGGAGGCGACAGCGACCTGGTCATGGAGCCAGGCCTGGTCTTTGCCCTGGAGCCCATGGTCCAGGCTGGCACCTGGGAGACCCGGGTGTTGGCGGATGGTTGGACGGTGGTGAGCAAGGATGGCAGCCTGACAGCCCACTTCGAACACACCATCGCGGTGACCGGTGCTGGGCCGAAAATTTTGACTCTGCCTTAAGGGCATGATATACTAGCCAAGTTGCGCGACGAGCTTATACCAAGGAGTTTATTCACCATGAAAGTGCGACCGTCTGTAAAGAAAATGTGTGAGAAATGCAAGATCGTGCGGCGGCGCGGGGTGGTGTATGTGATCTGTTCCAATCCGAAGCACAAGCAGCGGCAGGGCTAGATCGCCAGCGCTGACAGGAAGGGTAAGGAGAGAGGTTATGGCACGTATCGCCGGTGTGGACATCCCCCGAGACAAGCGGGTGGTCATCGCACTCACATACATCTACGGCATCGGCCGCAGCACAGCGGAGAAGGTCCTGGCCGCCACCCAGATCGACCCCAACAAGCGGGTCAAGGATCTGGACGACAACGAGGTGGTGCGGCTGCGGGAGTACATCGACCGCAACCTGCGGGTGGAAGGTGACCTGCGCCGCGAGGTGAGCATGAACATCAAGCGGCTCATCGAGATCGGCTGCTACCGGGGGATCCGCCACCGGCGGGGCCTGCCGGTCCGGGGCCAGCGCACCCGCACCAACGCACGCACCCGCAAGGGACCGAAGAAGACCGTGCCCGGCAAGAAGCGGGCTCGCAAGTAGTCTCTGAACAGGTATTGCTGAGCTAAAGGCAGGAGCCTAAGGGTAGGAACGAGGAGAAACGATGGCGCGACAACAACGCAGGCGGGGTCGACGAACCACCCGACGAGAGAAGAAATCCGTGCCCCACGGGCAGGTGCACATCCACGCCACTTTCAACAACACCATTGTGACTGTGACGGACCCCCAGGGGAACACCCTGTGCTGGGCCAGCGGTGGCACCAGCGGCTTCAAGGGGAGCCGCAAGAGCACGCCTTTCGCCGCCCAGCTGGCCTCCCAGAGCGTGGCTCGCCAGGCCATGGGGGACTTCAACATGAAGGAAGTGGATGTCTTCATCAAGGGGCCCGGCCCGGGACGGGAGAGCGCTTTGCGGGCCCTGATCGGGGCAGGGTTGCAGGTCCGTTCCATCACCGACGTGACCCCCATCCCTCACAACGGTTGCCGTCCACCCAAGAAACGGCGAGTCTGATCGGGGGAGCATCTGGGTCACCTGGATGGCGTTGGGCCGAACCAACTGAAACCTGGCGGGAGAACATGGACGAATCTTCCGCCGACAGGCATCGTGTGTGCAGATCCTGTGCACGATGCCTCATTGTTGTGATAGACCCTTGTCGTCCGGGGACGAAGCAGCGCCCCGAGAGGCCCAGGGCAGCCCTGGAGCTCCTCGCCGGGGCAGGCTAGGACTATTCACACGCTCGTTTTGCGAGATTCTTTCTGCAAGGCAAACGACACTCATAGAGGATCGGCGTAGCAGTCGATTTGTGGAGGAGAGATGGCACGATACACAGATGCGGTTTGTAAACTATGTCGGCGGGAAGGGCAGAAACTGTTCCTGAAGGGCGAGCGCTGCCTGGGCCCGAAATGCGCCATCGAGCGGCGCAACTACCCGCCCGGGATCCACGGCCGCCGAGCCGCGGCCCGGCGCAAAGTGTCCGACTACGGCATGCAGCTGCGGGAAAAGCAGAAAGTGCGGCGCATCTACGGTGTGATGGAGCGCCAGTTCCGGCGCTACTTCAAGGAGGCGGCCCGGCGCAAGGGCATGACCGGCGTCACTTTGCTGACCATCCTGGAGCGGCGGCTGGACAACGTGGTCTACCGCCTGGGCTTCGCGGACAGCCGAGCCCAGGCCCGCCAGCTGGTGCGCCACGGCCACTTCGAGGTGGTCCGCAAGGACAAGGCCCGCAAGACGGACATTCCGTCCTTCCAGGTGGACCCTGGTGACGTGATCGCTGTGCGCCAGGGAAGCCGTTCCAAGCCCTACTTCAAGGAACGACTTCAGCTGCTGGAGCAGGCCACACCACCAGCTTGGCTCACCTTGGACGTGAACAACATGCGCGGCACCGTGCTCCGGGAGCCGACCCGGGAAGACATCGAGATCCCGCTGAACGAGCAGCTTATCGTCGAGTACTACAGCCGCTAACCTGGATGGAGCCGCTCCTGGCGGCCTGTGGATGGGGCCCACGGTGGCCCGTTCACCCGGCCCAGGAAGCTGGCTCCCTGTGATGGACATGACCTCCTGCTCGAGCAGGAGCATGGGATTGAATTCTTAGCTGAACAGCGGGAGGGGTACCGTTGCTTAACAATTTAGTACTGCCGAAAATCGAAACCGAGGCCAGTTCCCAGAACTACGGCCACTTCGTCATCAGCCCCCTGGAAAGCGGCTACGGGATCACCCTGGGCAATTCCCTGCGCCGGGTGTTGCTCTCTAGCTTGCCAGGCGCGGCGGTGACGTCCATCCGGATCAGCGGTGTGCACCACGAGTTTTCCACCATCCCCCATGTGCGGGAGGATACCACCCGGCTGATCCTGAACGTGAAGAAGATCCGCCTGCGCAGCACCAGCGAGGATCCGGTGCGCATCTACGTGGAGGTGACCCACGAGGGCCCGGTGACCGCCGGTGACCTGGTCTGCCCTCCCGAGGTGGAGGTGATGAACCCGGATCTCTACCTGCTCACCGCGGATTCCAACGACGTGGACCTGGACATCGAGATGGTGGTGGAGCGAGGCCGGGGCTACAGCCCCGCCGAGGAGCGCACCCGTCTTCCGCTGGGCGAGATCCCAGTGGACGCCATCTTCAGCCCGGTGCGCAAGGTGGCCTACCGGGTGGAGCGCACCCGCATCGGCCAGCAGACCGACTACGACAAGCTGGATCTGGAGATCTGGACCGACGGCACCATCTCGCCGGAGGATGCCCTGCGCCAGGCCGCGGACATCCTGGTTCAGCACCTGACTCCCCTGGCTGGCGCCACCACCACCGTGGTGGAGCAGCCGGAAGAGGAGGAGAAAGGCATTCCCAGCCGAGTCTTCGATGCCCCCATCGAGGAGCTGGAGCTGACGGTTCGGGCCTATAACTGCCTGAAGCGGGCCGGCATCACCAAGGTGGGAGAGATCCTGAAGCGGATGGAGAAGGGCGAGGAAGAGATGCTCGCCATCCGCAACTTCGGGAAGAAATCCCTGGACGAGCTGGTGGAGAAGCTGGCCCAGCGGGGCTACCTGGACGTCCCTGGCGTGGACCTGAGCGCCTTCAAGGGCGAGGGGGAGGCCAAGGAGGAAGGCGAGGGCGAAGGAGAGGCTGCGGAGGCCTCCCCAGCCGAGCCAGAGGCGGAAGCCGAGACCGAGGCCAACTCCACCGAACCAGTATCCGAATAGACCCCTTGCCCTGGCCCGAGCCAGGCAGGGCTTCCTGTGAGGGAGGAACAGCATCATGCGACATCGCGTAGCAGGGCGCAAGTTGGGGCGGAACAAGGACCAGCGCAAGGCCCTTTTCCGCAACCTGATCCGAGAGCTCTACATCCACGAGCGCATCGTAACCACCGAGGCCAAGGCCCGAGCCATCCGGGCCAGGGCGGAGAAGCTGATCACCAAGGCCAAGCGGGGCCTGGCGCCGGACGGCAACCGGGTCCACGCCCAGCGCCAGGTGGTGGCCTTCCTGAACGACAAGAGCGTGGCCAAGAAGCTCTTCGACGAGATCGCTCCCCGCTACATGGAGCGGCCCGGAGGCTACACCCGCATCATCAAGCTGGGGAAGCGTCAGGGCGACGCCGCGGACATGGCCATGATCGAGCTGGTGGGCGAGGACGAGTAGCCTGAGTGGTGGACGCCCCGTCCAGCAGCCGGACCATCGCCGCCCTGGTGGCCTACGATGGCACCGACTTCTACGGCTTCCAGGTGCAGGACGGTGTCCCCACCATCCAGGGGGCCCTGGAAGAGGCCCTGGCGGCCTGCACCGGCCACTTCGCTCGCATCGCCGGCTCCGGGCGGACGGACACCGGGGTCCATGCCCGAGGGCAGGTGGTCTCGGCCACGGTGACCTGGCGGCACAGCCTGGAGGCTCTGCAGCGAGCTTGGAACAGCCATCTGCCTCCGGCTGTCCTGGTGCGACGGGTAGTGGCGGCCCCGCCGGGCTTCCACCCCCGCTTCAGCGCCACCAGCCGCACCTACCGCTACACGGTGCATCAGCCAGTGTCCTCGACCGAGGGTGTGTTGCTGAGCCGCTTTCCCCTGGTGGATCGCTACTCCCTGGTGGAGCCCCGGCCCCTGGACCTGGCGGCCATGAACCAGGCCGCGGCCCATCTGGTGGGGGAGCACGACTTCGCCACCTTCGGCCAGCCTCCTCAGGGAGAGAGCACGGTGCGGCGCATTTTCCAGGCGGAGTGGCAGCCAGTTCACTGTGACCTGCCCAGCCTGGATCCCCGGCCGCTGCAGCCACTGGTCTTCACGGTGACGGCCAACGCCTTTCTGCGGCGCATGGTGCGCAACCTGGTGGGGACTCTGCTGGAGGTGGGGCGAGGACGCCGTAGCCCGGAAGACGTCCGCCAGGCCCTGGCTGGCCAGCAGCGAGATCTCTCGGCGCCCCCAGCCCCGGCTCGAGGCCTGGTCCTGGAACGAGTCCAATACCCAGCCGAGTTCGAGTTGTTTGGCTGAGCCATTTTGATCGGCATTATTTCGACCGGCATCATTTCGACCGAAACGTGTGGGTTCGGAAACACGAGGAGCAGATAGGGTCATGAAGAAGACACTCATGTTGACAGAGCAGGAGGCCAAGGCCAGCCGCCAGTGGTGGGTGGTGGACGCCACAGGGAAGACCCTGGGGCGCCTGGCATCGGAGATCGCCCCGATCCTGCGGGGCAAGCACAAGCCCGACTTCACCCCCCACGTGGACAACGGCGACTTCGTGGTGGTGATCAACTGTGAGAAGATCGCCGTCACCGGGAACAAGCTGGACGCCAAGCGCTACTACCGCCACTCCCGCTACCCGGGCGGACTGAAGAGCCGCACCCTGCGAGAGCAGCTGAAGCGCTTCCCGGAGCGGGTCATCTACGAGGCGGTGAAGGGCATGATGCCCAAGACGCGCCTGGGCCGGGCCCAGATGAAGAAGCTGAAGATCTACAAGGGCAGCGAACACCCACACCAGGCGCAGAAGCCGCAGCCCCTGGAGCTATAGGAGGAATCTGTGATGAACGGTGAGTACATCGAAGCAGTGGGGCGCCGTAAGTCCGCCTCGGCCCGGGTCCGGCTCTATCCGGGCGGCCAGGGCGAGATCGTGGTCAACAACAAGCCCATGAAGGAATACTTCGGCCGGGCCCTGGACCAGATGATCCTGATGCAGCCCCTGGTCCTGACTGGACTGCAGGAGAGCTTCAGTATCAGCGTGCAGGTCAAGGGGGGCGGGGAGTCCGGCCAGGCCCAGGCCGTGCGCCACGGGCTGGCTCGCGCCCTGGTCAAGGCGGATCCCAACCTGCGGCCAGTGCTGAAGGCGGCGGGGATGCTCACCCGGGACGCCCGGGTCAAGGAGCGGAAGAAGCCCGGCCTCAAGCGAGCCCGCAAGGCGCCTCAGTACACCAAGCGCTAAACCAGCGCGAGGCCAGGACGGCGCAGGTGGCTCTGGGATTGCCCCGAACGAGCCTGGATGGGAGGCGGAACAAGCCCACCGGGTCCATGTCAGTGACGAAAGCGGTGGATGGAAGTCCCACCGCTTTTGTACATCCTCGGCTCGGGCCCATCCCGCCCCTGTTTCCCCAGGAGGCAGGCGGATGACCGCAGCGGCAAGGAGCATCCGAGGTGGACTCCTCACCGTCGGGGAGGGCAGCGAGGCGGCCGCCGAGGCCGTTCAGGCCCGGCTGCAGGAGACACTGCCCGGCTTCTTCCTGCAGGAGAGCCGCCACGTGACCGGCCCCCGCTACCTGGTGGAGGAGATCCTGCGCCGCTGGTGCGACGAGGCGGAGCTGGATCTGCTGGTCACGGTGGGGGGCACTGGCCCGGCTCCTGGACCCAGCTCCCAGGAGGTGACGCCCGAGGCCACCCTGGCTGTGTTGGAGCGGCTGCTCCCGGGTCTGCCGGAGCAGATGCGGGCCGTGGCCCAGGAGGAGGATCCCCGGGCCCTGCTGGACCGGAGCGTGGCCGGCATCCGGGGGCGCACGGTGGTGCTGAATCTGCCCGGGGACCCAGCCTTGGCGCCGCTCTTCCTGGCGGGGATCCTGGAGGTGCTGCCTCCGTTGGTGGCGGCTCTACAGCCCTCGCCGGCCCCATCCCCACAGCCCAGCGGCGGCAAGCGCACCCGGGGTCTGGACCCCCAGGAGTTCGCCGCCTTTCGCCGTCGTCAGGCTCAGCAGAGGCCATCCCAGGATGTCCCCCCAGGGGCGGAAGGGAACTAGCCAGGCTTTCGGGACGTTAGATCCCCCGTGGCCCTGGCCAGGGAGCGCCTCTTTGGAGCAAATTTTGGAATTGTAGTCGAATCCACATCCTTTTCATCGAGAGGATGGTTCAGTGCCATAGGGTTCGCCGCACGGCCTGCCAACCCAGAGCGATGCGGCTTGTGTGTTCATCCTCCCACGCACAAGGTGGAGCATTCAGTAAAGGAGTCAATCATGAACAACGCAGTGACAGTGACGGATGCCAACTTCGAGGAGACGGTGGTGAAGGCCGACAAGCCCGTGTTGGTGGATTTCTGGGCGGAATGGTGTGGCCCCTGCAAGATGATCGCCCCCATCCTGGATGAGATCGCCGCAGAGATGCCGGACAAGCTGGTCATCGGCAAGCTGGACGTGGACGCCAACCAGAGCACGGCCATGGCCTACGGCGTCATGAGCATCCCCACCCTGATGCTCTTCAAGAACGGGGAGCCGGTGGAGACGGTCATCGGCTACCAGCCGAAGAAGCAGCTGCTGCGACGGCTGCAGCCTCACCTGGGATAGCCTGCAGCGGTTCTCCTCAGGTGACACAGATTGCCCTTCAAGCCCCGGCTGAGTTCTCTTCGGTCGGGGCTTCTGCGATCCCCGGGCTGTTTGTCCAACCTTTCTAGCGGTGGTAAAATCCTCCCCAAGCTTGTCCACTTCCCCCGCTCTCCTTCATCCAGATCGCGCATTCGTCCACTACACCCAACGAGGAGGTACCCACCATGAGCCCTTTGACCAAGGTGATCCTGTCTGACCAGGACATGCCCACCCACTGGTACAACATCAACGCGGACCTGCCCGCGGCCGGCGTGGAGCTGCCGCCGCCCCTTCATCCCGTCACCGGGAACCCCATCGGGCCGGAGGATCTGGCGCCCCTCTTCCCCATGGCCCTGATCCTGCAGGAGGTGAGCACGGACCGCTACATCGAGATCCCAGAGGAGATCCAAGACGTTTACCGGCTCTGGCGGCCCACGCCCCTCTTCCGGGCCCACCGCTGGGAGAAGGCCCTGGACACCCCGGCCAAGATCTACTACAAGTACGAGGGGACCAGTCCCTCGGGTAGCCACAAGCCCAACACCGCGGTGGCCCAGGCCTACTACAACAAGCAGGAGGGGGTGAAGCGGCTCTCCACAGAGACGGGGGCCGGCCAGTGGGGCAGCGCGCTGAGCTTCGCCTGCCAGGTCTTCGGCCTGGAGTGCAAGGTCTACATGGTGCGGGTCAGCTACGAGCAGAAGCCCTACCGGCGCATCCTCATGGAGACCTACGGCGCCACGGTGGTTCCCAGCCCCAGCCCGGACACCAACGCGGGGCGTTCCATCCTGGAGCAGGACCCGGACAGCCCGGGTAGCCTGGGCATCGCCATCTCCGAGGCGGTGGAGGACGCGGTGATGCGGGAGGACACCAAGTACTCCCTAGGCAGCGTCCTGAACCACGTGCTCCTGCACCAGACGGTCATCGGCCAGGAGGTGATCAAGCAGCTGGAGGTCTTCGGCGCGGACTGGCCGGACGTGCTCATCGCCTGCACTGGGGGCGGGAGCAATTTCGGCGGCTTCGCCTTCCCCTTCCTGCGAGAGAACATCGTCAACGGCAAGAGCACCCGGGTGGTGGCGGTGGAGCCCACCGCTTCCCCCAGCCTGACCCGAGGCGTCTACGCCTACGACTACGGGGACACGGCCAAGATGGCCCCCATGGTAAAGATGCACACCCTGGGCCACGACTTCGTGCCTGCCCCCATCCACGCCGGCGGCCTGCGCTACCACGGCATGAGCGCCCAGGTCAGCGCGCTGAAGGAGGCCGGACTCATCGAGGCGGTGAGTGTGCACCAGCGGGCCATCTTCGAGGCGGCCATCAGCTTTGCCCGCACCGAGGGCATCGTGGTGGCGCCGGAGACGGCCCACGCGGTGCGCGCGGCCATGGACGAGGCCCTGGCCTGCCGGGAGAGCGGCGAGAGCAAGACCATCGTCTTCAACCTGAGCGGCCATGGCCATTTCGACCTGGCCGCCTACGACGCCTATCTTTCCGGCCAGCTGGAGGACTACGAGTACCCAGAGGAGCGCATCCAGGAGAGCCTGGCCCACCTGCCCAAGGTGGGGTAGGCCACGACCAGGGGCCGCTTCTCACCCCAAAGCGCCATGCGAAGCCGTCGGTCCAGCCCGGCGGCTTCGTCGCGTCAGCGGACCATGCGCCCCAGGATCCCCTGGGCCAAGAGCAACCCGACCAGCACGAACAGGTCCAGCACCAGGACGAAGAGGAGGGCGCTGGTGAGGATCTGGAGGGGCGGGATGAGCCAGGTCAAAGAGGCGGCCAGGGGACGCAGGGGGAGGTCCAGCAGGAAGTAGAGAAGGCCGGCCAGGAGGACGTAGAGGAGGAGGACTTTTACCGGCTCCCGGTCGCTGGCGCTGGGGACCATGGCGTTGGCCACCACGGAGAGGAGGTAGGCCCAGAGCAGCCCGTCCGGCCGATCCAGGGAGCGGAGCACGGCCAGGGGGCCATCCAGCCAGGGGTTGCGGGCCCAGGCCGCCACCAGGCTGGGGGTGTCGAAGATCCGCAGGCCGATGAGGGTCACCAGCAGGGAGCCGACCAGGAGAGGCGCCAGGCCCACCAGGCTATCCAAGAGGGGCCCGCCCCGGCGCACGCTGACACTACCCAGGCCGATGTACTTGCCCTGCTTCCGGGGCCAGACCCGAAAGCGGCCCGGCCGCAGCCCCAGGAGCTTGGCCATGCCCCAGTGGGCCAGCTCGTGGAGCACCACCCCGGGCAGGAGCACCAGGAAGAGGACCACCATGGGCATGTCCTGGGAGCGGGTGAGGAGGTAGACCAGCTCCTGAAGGCGCAGGCTGATGAGACGGCTCAGCCCGGCCAGGGCCAGGAGGATGAGGGCGAAGACGATGAAAGTGCGCAGGGCAGCGGGGTCAAGCACGGTCCGGGCGGCCTGGGTGACGGGTGTGGCAGCGGTTCGAGTGAGGGGATTATACCGTGCTCGTCCGGGAAGGGGAAAACTTGCTTCCGAAAAAACCAGGCAAAACGTTGCGGTGGCGGAAGATCCACCACCGCAACCGACACTGTTTGGATAGACTGCTGGGACGCCCGTCTCGGCATGTCACTGTGACGCCCATTCACTCGCCCTGGGCGCTCAGCGGCAGTTCTTTTTCTTCAGGGCCTTGCCGTTCACGTAGATCTCCACATCGTCGAAGTAGATGTTGGAGTTCAGCGCGGCCGGGCTCTGGGCCTGGAGCAGGACCATGATCTTGCCGCTCTGGCCGGCGGTGATGGTGTTGGTGAGCTCCGCCCACTGGCCCCGGACGTAGCCGTTGACGTAGATGGCCGTGTCGCCGTAGGCGTCGGGCTTCACACCCAAGGAGGCCCAATCGTAAGCCCACTGGTTGCCCGTGGAGATGTTGCCGTGATTGTAGATCAGGTAGCGGGCCTTGACCGTCACCTGGTCGCCGGGATCCACCTCGATGATGGGGCTGCCCACCCCTGCCGCGTAGGGCTGGGTGCTGGCGATCTTCAAGGAGTAGCCGTCGCCGTAGTGTTTGCCCGGGCCAACCACCCGCTCCATGCTGAAGACCACGTTGCGGGAGCGGTAGAAGCCGCCGTCATCCACTGCGAAGGGCCCCCAGCCTCGATAGTAGTCGGTGAAGACGTCGCCTTTCCACTTGCTCTTCTTGTCGAAGTCCACACAGGAGCTGGGCTCCGGTGCGTTCATGTAGTTCAAGGTGATGCCGTTGGCAATGTTGCTGATCTTGGGCAGCACCCCCGGCTTGCCCGACAGGGCGAAGGCGTCCGCCTCCTTGGAAGGTGTGGGCAAGGCAGGCACAAGCAGGTCGTTGAAGATGGCCGTGGGGCTCAGCACCTTGCTGTTGGGAATAGGCAGGGGATCCCGGGGCGAGGTGATGGGCACCGGCGGCAGATGGTCACTGGCAAAGGCCGTTCCTAGGGGTGCCACCAGCAGGCTCGCCAGGACAGCGAGCAGGGCGGCTCGCCACAGCTGTTTCGTTGGGATTCGCATTTTCTCCTCCTTTTTGGGATGAACTGACTTTTGGGATGAACTGACTTTTGGGATGCACTGGGGGAACCGAACTGATGGGATTCACGGGTGGCCGCTGGGATCCGCGGCGGGGCATGAGACGATCACGGTGCAGGGCCGGCGGAGGCCAGCTCCGCATTGCTCTCCTGGAGTTGAACTTTGTACACCTCGAAGTCGCCGAAGTAGGCCCGCTCGTACTCCTCTCCTTCAAAGGTGCCGGTGAAGAGCCATCGTTTTGTGTAATGGGCAGAGGCCAGGAGACCCGTGCGGGTGTCGTAGCAGCCCTCCCCATCGTAGACAGTGATCCAACCGTCGGACTCAGGCCGTTCCTGACTCAAGGGCCCGGTGCACCAGACGGCTATCGCCCGTCCGTCGGCTAGGATGAAGGTGTCAGTGGCGGGGCCCGGCACCGCCCCAGCCCAGTATTGGAAGAGGATCTCGTCCTGGCTGCCGTAGCGATCCTGGCCAGTGTAGCGGTCGATCTGATGGATCCAGGCGACCTCCTCTCCACAGTTCCCTGCCCAGGTGACGGTCCGGTCGACCTCCAGCCAGCGAGGGCTGTCCGCGCGGCGCACCTTGGCCGTCACCGTGCCGGTGCATCGGGGCACCGCACAACGCTGAGAGCCGCACTCATACTCCACGGACCAGCGGGCGGTGAAGTCGTCCGGGAAGAGGCCAGTCACCACCGGCAGCTCCTCCCCGGGCCCTGTCACCGTGACCACGCTGCCGGCGATCCAGGCCAGCTGGGTAGCCTGTCCCTCCTTGTCCCCTGGCCTCTGGACGCAGCAGATCCGCCACCAGTTGCCCTCCGAGTTACGGCCGATGAGCTGGAAGGCATCGCCTTGCTGAGCCTTGGCCACGATCGAGAAGTCCAGCCCCGGTCCGCTGCGGATGTTGACCCGCCGGTTGCGCACGGTGGCTGCCACCTCCGGCAGGGGCGTGGGCGTAGGTGTGTGGGTCAGAGTAGGGCTGGCCTGTGTAACTGGAGCGGGGCTGGCCACTTCCTGGGGCTGGACGTCCGCAGACGCGCCCGGGCCCATCATGGGGAAGATCTGCTGCATGGTGTTGGGGTCCGTGGCACAGCCGGCCAGGAGGATCCCTGTGAGCAGGATCAGCAGGAACAGACCCAGGCGCGGCTCAAGCGCTTCTGGAGAGGAGGGTTGGGGGTGCGGGCGTCCAGGCGTTCGTCGATGGGTGCACACGGTCAGGCCGCCTCACAGGCAACGATGTTAGAGCTGCACAGCCCAGAACACGGTATGGTGTAGGAGAAGCAGGCACGCAAGAAGAGAGCGATGACCGATGCAAAACACATTCTGGCGAAGTGTTTGCACATCAAAAGGAAGAGGAGACTTCACGGAAGAATCGCTACACGGGGTGTCTCTGTGGCCTATTTTACCACAGCTCCGCCCGGATTTCATCCGCTTTGCGCGGGGAATTCGGGGCGAAGCTGGGTGTTTGTTGAAGTCTGAGTGACGATTTCTTGGAAGGGGGCATCCATATGCGATGCTAGCATGGCCTACATTGAGCGCAGTCAACTCACCAGCCGGTCATTCAACAGTCGCCAGGTGCGGAAGACCCTGGCTTTTTCCGAGCAACTTGAGGCGTGTCGCGCTTCAGCCGTGCGGGAAGACAGCGATTACAACTTGGTCCGCCCTCATAAAAGCCTACGGACTGCTGTTGCGGATG
>WGCB01000491.1 GCA_015494005.1 Caldilineaceae bacterium | reverse complement strand
GCGGTGCTCCCGGGTGGGCAGGGCCCGGAGCAACCCCTGGGTGTAGGGGTGCTGGGGGTTCTTGAAGATGCGGCGCACATCCCCCTCCTCCACCACCCGGCCGGCGTACATCACCGCCACCCGGTTGCAGGTCCGGGCCACCACTCCCAGGTTGTGGGTGATGATGAGCACCGTCAGGTGAAACTCCTGGACCAGGCGCTTGAAGAGGCGCAGGATCTGGGCCTGGATGGAGACATCCAGGGCCGTGGTGGGCTCGTCCGCGATGAGGAGGTCCGGCCGACCGGCCACGGCCATGGCGATGAGCACCCGCTGCTTCATGCCGCCGCTGAACTCGTGGGGGTAGCTGTGGATGCGCCGCTCGGGATGGGGGATCCCCACCCGGCGCAGCATCTCCACCGCCACCTGCTGGGCCTGGCGTCGCTGCTCCCGGGCCGAGGGGATGAGCCGGGCCACCGGGGTGTACCCCCAGAGGGAGCGGGCCCCCTGCTTGCTCAGGATGGCGTCCACCATCTGCTCCCGGATGGTGAAAACCGGGTTCAGGTTGGTGGTGGGGTCCTGGAAGATGAGGGCCATGCGTCGGGCCCGGAGCTCCTGCATCTCCGCCTGGGACTTGGCCAGCACATCCTGGCCGTCGAAGAGGACCTGGCCCCCGGCGATCTCCCCGGGCGGGCAGGGGATGAGCCGGGGGATGCTGAGCGCGGTCATGGTCTTGCCGCAGCCCGTTTCCCCCACCAGGCCCAGCACATCGCCCCGGTGCAGGGTCAGGTCCACGCCCACCAGGGTCCTGGCCACCCCCTCGAAGGTGTGGAAGTTCAGCCGCAGGTCTCGGATAGCCACCAGGGGAGTGTCGTGGTCCATGGTTCCCCCTATGCCCCGTGCCTGCTCTGGGGATCCAGCACATCCCGCAGGCCGTCCCCCAGCATGTTGAAGCCGAACACCGTGAAAAACATGGCCAGCCCCGGGAAGGTGGAATACCACCAGTAGTGGGGCAGGAAGCGACGACCGAAGGCCACCATCGCGCCCCACTCTGGGGTGGGCTGCTGCGCGCCCACGCCGATGAAGCCCAACGCGGCCAGGTTCAGGATGGCGAAGCCGATGTCCATGGAGGCCTTCACGATGATGGCCGAGAGCAGGTTGGGCAGGATGTGCCGGAAGAGGATGCGGGTGTGCCCCGCGCCGATGGCCCGGGCCGACTCCACGTAGTCCTCCTCTCGGGCGGAGAGGACCTGGGCCTGGACCAGCCGGGCGTAGCCTGGCCACCAGGTGATGGAGAGGGCCAGCATGGCGTTGCGCACCCCCGGGCCCAGGGCCGCGGTGATGGCCAGGGCCAGGAAGATCCCCGGGAAGGTGAGCATGATGTCCGTGATGCGCATGATGATCTCGTTGGCCCAACCGCCGAAATAGCCGGCGATGCCTCCCAGGGTCACGCCGATGGTGATGGCCACGATGAGGATGATGGCCCCCACCTGGAAGGAGATGCGGGTCCCCAGCACCACCCGGCTGAAGACATCCCGGCCCACCTCGTCCGTGCCGAAGGGGTGGGCCAGGCTGGGGGGCTGGAAGCGCTCGCTGATGTGGAGCGCGCCGGTGGCGTCCTCCGGGTAGGGCACCCACCAGGAGCCGGTGATGGCCACCAGCACCAGGAGGAGGACCATGACCAGGCCGATCACCGAGAGGCGGCTGCGACGGAAGCGGTGGATCCCCCGGCGCCACTCCTCCAGCCAGCTCTGGTTCTCCTCCAGCCAGCGGGCCAGCCACCCCTTGGGTGGCTCCAGGGCCATGTGGGTGTCCATCCGCTACCTCCCGTACCGAATGCGCGGGTCCAGGACCCCGTAGAACAGATCCGTCCCCAGGTTGACCAGGGTGAAGAGCAACCCAACGAAGAGGGTGATCCCCATGATGGGCTGGAAGTCCAGGGTCAGGGCCGAGTTCATGGCGTAGAGGCCGATGCCTGGCCAGTCGAAGACCGTCTCGATGAGCACCGAGCCGCCCAGGGAATAGCCGAAGAGGAAGCCCAGCATGGAGACGGTGGCGATCATGGCGTTCTTCAGCACGTACTTGAAGAGGATGATCCGCTCCGGGATGCCGTTGGCCCGGGCCATGCGCACAAAGTCCCGCTGCAGCACGTCCAGGATGTCCGAGCGCAGGAAGCGGGTGGTCAAGGCCAGGGCCAGGAGGGACTGGCAGATGGCCGGCAGCAGGAGGTGGCGCAGGGCGATGCGGAAACTGGTCCAGTCCCCCTGGAGCAGGGTGTCCAGGGTCAGCAGCCCGGTGATCGTCTCCGGGTAGGGCGCCCGGGCGTCGAAGCGTCCGCTGACCGGGAGGACCCGCAGGTGCTGGGCGAAGATGAGCTGGAGCATGATGGCCAGCCAGAAGATGGGCATGCTGATGGAGCCCAGGGCCAGCACCCGGGAAACCTGATCCGGCCAGCGGTCCCGGTAGACGGCGGCGATCACCGCGCCGGGGATGCCCAGGAGCACCGCGATGGCCATGGAGACCAGCACCAGCTCCAGGGTGGCGGGGAAGTAGCGGCGCAGGTCCGTGGTCACTGGGTGGCCGTTCATCAGGGAGCGGCCCAGGTCCCCTTGCAGCACCCCGCGCATGTACTCCAGGTACTGGACCACCAGGGGTTTGTCCAGCCCGAACTCCTCCCGCAGGCGTTGGATCTCCTCCGGCGAGGCCCGGGGACCCGCGGCCAGCTTGACCGGGTCCCCGGGCACCAGGCGAGCCACCGTGAAGGTGACGATGGAGAGCCCCACCAGCACGGGAATGATGAGCAATACTCGGCGCAGAATGTAGTAGCGAAGTTGCATGGTCTGCTTTGTCTGTTTTCGAGTTAGGCGTCGGCCAGCCAGAGCCGCCAGAAGTCCACGCTGATGTCGCCGTAGAAGACGTAGCCCTTCACGTTGTCGCTCATGCCGATGATGGTGGGCAGGACGTAGACGGGCAGCCCGGGGATCTCCTCCATGATGATCTGCTGGAGCTCCTTGACGATGCGCTCCTGCTCCGCCGGATCCACCGCGCCCCGCAGGGTCTCCACCAGGGTGTCCACCTCGGGATTCTTGTAGAAGTCACAGGTCTGGAAGCTGCCGCCGGTATCCCGGTCCCAGCTCTTGGAGTACCACTGCTCCACGAACCAATTGTAGGGGATGGGGCCGCTGTCCACGAAGATGTTGATCAGGTGGGGGCCTGTCTCCGGCTGGCCGCAGGCGGCCACCATGTCCGGCCAGACCTTGGGCACCATGTTCACCTTGATGTTGAACTTGCCCAGCTGCTCCAGGAGGATGAGGCCCAGCTGCTCCTCGAAGTCCAGCCCGGTGACGTAGACGTAGTCCAGCTCGATGCCGCCGTCCTTCCAGGGGGTCTGGTCCAGGTGTTCCTTGGCCTTCTCCAGGTCGTGCCGATATTGGGGCTGGACGTTGGGGTCCTGGTAGGGCACGCCCTCGGGGATGGGGCCGGTCATGAGCTTGGCATGGCCGCCCAGCACGTTCACCAGGGCCTCGTAGTCCATGGCGTAGGCGATGAACTTGCGGAAGTGCAGGTCCGAGGTGGGCTCCAGCTGGTTGTTCATCTTCACGTAGCCGGCCAGGAGGCCGAAGTTCTCCTCCACGTGGTAGCCGGGCGTGTTGGCGATGATGTCGATGTCGTCGGTGGAGATGGTGTCCGCCATGTCCACTTCCCCGGCCAGCAGGGCGATGCGCCGGTCCGCGGTCTCCCGGATGATGCGCCAGACGAAGCCGGCCAGGCGGCTCTCACCCGGCCAGCCCTGCCAGTAGTCCGGCACCGCCTCCAGGACGTAGCGATTGCCCGGCTCCCACTCCTTGATCACGAAGGGGCCGGAGCCGGCCTCGTTCTCCGTCAGCCAGGCCGCGCCCTCGTCGCCGCCCTGCTCGTGCTCCTTCACCTGGCGGGGGTTCACGATGGGCTGCTCGTGGAAGGCCAGCAGCCGGGGGAAGTCGCCGAAGGGGCTCTTGAGCACCATGCGCACGGTGCGGTCGTCCACCGCCTCGATGCCGCCCTCGTCCAGGAAGGGGGCGATGAGGCTGGAGCGCTGCTTCTGGAAGCGCAGGGTGCGCTGGTAGGAGTAGACCACCGCCTCCGCGGTGACCGGGTCCCCGTTGTGGAAGACGGCCTTGTCCGTGAGGTGGAAGGTCCACTCGGTGGCGTCGTCCGATCCCTCGTAGCTCTCGCAGATGCAGGGCTCGATGGGCTGGGGCCAGCCCCCCTCGAAGCGGAAGAGGCGGTCGTAGAGCTGGCGGCTGACCGCGCCGATGGAGTAGTCGGTCCGGTCCGACGGGTCGATGGTGGGGATGTCCTGGCTGGCCGCGTAGATGAGCATCTTGGGTTCCGGGGCGCTGCCGGCGGCGGTCTCCGCGGCGGGTGCGGCGCCGGTCTGTCCCCCGGCGGAGGGCGGCGCGGCCGGGGCGCAGGCCGCCAGGATGGCCTGGACCGCGGTCAGCCCGCCCACGGCGACGACCGTGCGCAGGAAGTCCCGGCGGCTCAGCTCCCCCCGCAGGTAGCGGTCCACCAGGGCGCGCATCTGGGGAGAGGGTTTGGGGTGGTTCGAAGTCATGGGTTCCTCCTTGGATGGTGTGAGAGTGCCGTTACACGAAAACTGTCTATCCGTTCAGCTGCGTCTGTCCAGCCCATAGTGCCGGTTGGCCTGCTCCAAGGTGATGTAGCCGTTCTTCAGGTCCTCCTTCACCAGCTCCAGGGGCCGCTGCATGGGATCCCCCCAGCCAGCGCCGGTGGCGGTCATGATCTGGATCACGTCGTCCTTGTGCAGGGTCAGCCCGCTGGCCACCGAGTGGCGCTCGGTTTCCCCGGTGGCCCGGCGGATGACGATGTGGTTGGCCGAGCCGGGCTGGCCGCCCTCCAGGGGCCAGGGCAGGACCTTGGAGCGGGTGTAGGCGAAGGTGAGCCAGGCATTGTCCGAGCGGATGCGGTAGTCGATGCGCACCCCCTTGCCGCCCCGGTGGAAGCCCGCGCCCCCGTCCTCGTCGTGGAAGCTCAGGTAGTCCACAGTGACGCCGTAGCGGGCCTCGGCCACCTCCGCGGGGCAGTTGTAGGTCTCCCCGTGGAAGGCGGAGAACTGGCCCGGGTTGCCGTCCTTGTGGGCGGAGCCACCCCAGCCGCCCAGCTCCGGCTCGATGACCGCGTAGGTGCGGCCCGTGTCCGGGTGGATGCCGCCGAAGAGGGTGCCGCAGATGGAGGAGAAGCTCCCCGCGGGCAGTTTCTCCGGCATGTGAGGGGCCATGCAGCGCATGATCAGGTCGTGGAGGCGGATGCCCAGCTCGTAGTAGATGCCCATGGCCGCGGGATAGGCCGGGTCGAAGATGGTCCCCTCCTGGGTCAGGACCTTCAGCGGGCGGAAGGTGCCGCCGTTGGCCGTGCGGTCCTGGGGGGAGGTGATGTTCTTGAAGGCCATCTGGCAGCCCACCACCGTGTCGTCCCGGCTCATATTGAAGGGGCCGTCGGACTGCTTCGGGTTGTCCCGCAGGTCGATGATGAACTCATCGTCGGTGATGGTCACGGTGACCTTGTAGATCTGGCCGTCGTCCTGCTCCTCGGCCAGGGAATAGGTGCCCTTGGGCAGCTGCTTCAGGGCCCGGCGGCTGACCTGCTCGCCGTACTCCATGTAGGCGTCCAGGGCGTGGAGGAAGACGTCCACCCCGTACTTGGCCACGATCTCCCGGATGCGCCGCTCCCCCACCCGGGCCGCGGCGATGCCGGCCCACAGGTCCCCGGTGAGGAAGTCGGGCATGCGGCAGTTGGCCGTGAGGATCTGGAAAACCGAGCGGATGGGTTCGCCCCGGGAGATGAGCTTCACCCCAGGCAGGATGAAGCCCTCCTGGAAGATCTCCGTGGCCTCGGTGGACATGCTGCCCGGGACCATGCCGCCCACGTCGTTCCAGTGGGCGATGTTGGCCGTCCAGGCCACCAGCTCCCCGTCCGCGAAGACGGGCATGGTGAGGACCACGTCGTTCAGGTGGGTGACGCCGCCGTTGTAGGGGTCGTTGGTGACGAAGACGTCCCCGGGCTCGATGTCCCCGGGCTGGTCGAACTTCTCCAGGCTCTTCTGCCCCGTCTTGTCCAGCACCCCCACGAAGGCGGGGATCCCCGCGCCGGAGCCGGCGATCTCCCCGTTCCGGTCGGTGATGCCCGTGCCCATGTCCAGCACCTCGTAGATGATGGGGCTCATGGCCGTGCGGCGCAGGGCCGCGAACATCTCATCCGCGGTGGCCTGCAGGGAGTTCTGGATGATCTCCAGGGTGATGGGGTCGTGGTGGTTGCTCATGGGCTGCTCCTCGGAAGAAAGGCAAAAAAGAGTAAGAAGTAAGGAGTAAGGAGTGCAAGTTGGAGCTGGACGAACTACATGGATGCCAGGGTGATCCGGTAGTTGCCGTACTCGTCCAGGCGGCAGCGGGCGTCCGGCGGCAGGACCACGGTGGTCTCGGCCTCCTCCACCACGGCCGGGCCCGGGAAGGCCATGCCGGGCTGCAGCTGGGCGCCGTCGTAGAGGGTGGCCGGATGCACCCCCGCCTCCAGGAAGTCCACCTCCCGCTGGTCCTTGACCGCCGAGCTGGCGTCCGGGCTGCCCAGGGACCGCCGCTCGGGCTGGAGCTTGTCCACTTCCGCGAAGGCGATGAGGTGCAGGGTGACCAGCTCCACCGGCGCGTCCAGGCGGTAGGTGTACTCCCGCTCGTAGTGGGTGTGGAAGTGCTCGATGATCTGGTCCATCTGGACCGGAGTGATGGGGCCGCTGGGCAAGTCGATCTCCGTGGAGTGCTCCTGGTTCTGGTAGCGCAGCCGGCCGTAGCGCAGGAAACGAACCCGCTCGGGCTCGATACCCTCGGCCGTGTACTCCGCCAGGGCCCGCTCCTCCAGCCCGGTGAAGGCCACGCTGAGGGCACTGGCCGCCTCCGGCCCGGAAAGCTCCACGATGCGGGTCTGCAGGTAGTCCCGGCGCAGGTCGCTGAGGAGCATGCCCCAGGCGGAGAAAACCCCCGCATGGTTGGGGATGACGATCTCCCGGATGCCCAGCTCCCGGGCCAGCTCGCAGGCGTGCATGCCCCCGCCGCCGCCGAAGGCCACCAGGGTGAACTCCCGGGGATCGTGGCCCCGGTTCACGGAGATGAGCTTGATGGCGTTGACCATGTTGTTGTTGGCCAGGCGCACGATGCCCCGGGCCACCTCCCGCTGGCCGATGCCCAGCTGACCCGCCAGGCGGTCCAGGGCCCGATCCACGGCGGCCATGTCCGCGGTGAGGGCGCCGCCGCAGAAGTAGTCGGGGTTGATGCGCCCCAGGGCCAGGTTGGCGTCGGTGGTGGTGGCGTCCCTGCCGCCCAGGCCGTAGGCCACGGGCCCGGGATCCGCGCCTGCGCTCTGGGGCCCCACGTGCAGGCGCTGGAACTCGTCCACCCAGGCGATGGAGCCGCCACCCTGGCCGATCTCCACCAGATCCACCACCGGCACCATGACCGGGTAGCCGGCGGAGGTGGCGCTGCGCTCCACCAGGTAGTCGCTGTTCAGCTTCACCTGGCCGCCGGTGATGAGCCCGCACTTGGCCGTGGTGCCGCCGATGTCGATGGCGATGACCTCCGGCTGGTCGATGAGGCGCCCCAGCGCGGCCGCGCCCCAGATGCCGCTGGCCGGGCCGGACTCGATCATGGTGATGGGGATCTGGCGGGCGTTCTGGACCGTGTCCACGCCGCAGTTGGACTGCATGATGTAGGGCGTGCAGGCCATGCCAGCCTCGGCCAGGCGACCGGTGAGCCGGTCCAGGTAGCGGTGGGCCAGGGGCTGGACGTAGGCAGACATGACCGTGGTGTTGGTCCGCTCGTACTCCCGCCACTCCCGGGTGATCTGGTGGGAGGCCACGGCCGCCACCTCGGGCCAGAGCTGCTGGACCCGGGCCAGGAGGGCCTCCTCGTGGGCTGGGTTGGCGTAGGCGTTGAGCAGGCAGATGGCCACGGCCTCCACCCCTTCCGCCCGGAAATCCTCCAGGATGGCGGGCAGGCCGGAGAGGTCCAGGGGGGCGGTCTCCTGGCCCTTGTAGTCGATGCGGCCTGGCACCTCCCGGCGCAGGTAGCGGTCCACGAAGGGCCTGGGCTTCTCGTACTCCAGGTTGAAGAAGTCGGGCCGGTTGCCTCGGCCGATCTCCAGCACGTCCCGGAAGCCCTGGGTGGTGATCAGGGCGGTCTTGGCCCCCTTGCGCTCGGTGATGGCGTTGATGACCAGGGTGGTGCCATGGACGAAGGCCGTGAACTCCCGGGGCTCGATCCCTGCGGCCTGGATCACGTCCATGACGCCCTGCTCGAACTGGCCGGGCGTGGTGTGGCTCTTGGCCGTGCGCACCTGGCCGTCCTCGGTGACGTAGACCAGATCGGTGAAGGTGCCGCCAATATCCGTCGCGACGCGCATTACGCTTGCTCCTCCTTGCTGTCACTGGCGAGGATCTCGCCGATGAGAAAGATGGGGTCCTTCAGCATCTTCAGGTTCTCCTGCAGCCGCTCCAGGGCCGCCGGGTCGAAGAAATCTCGGCGGAAGCTCTCCATGTCCGGCCAGTCCGCGGTGGTCATGAAGCGGTAGGGCGGATCCGCGCCGGGGGGCCAGGCTTCGCGGATCCGGGCGAAGTCGGAGCGCAGGACGCCGAAGGCAGCCATGTTCGCCTGCTGGTGTTCCCCCAGCCGCCACTCCAGGAACTCCTCCTCGTCCACGAAGGGATGCAGGTTGTAGAGCACAGTGAGACGAATCATAGAAAGCGATGTCCTTTCACGCTGCAGGAACCACGATGCGGTTTCCGAAGCGATAGGGCTCTCGGAACATGCCGAAAGCGGCCATCTCCTGGGCCGGGGGCGCCTCGCTGCTCCAGATCCGGCTGGGAGCCCAGCCCTGATGTTGGCGCATCCACCCGGCATGCTCGGCCACCTTCAATGCAGCGATGGAGGGGTCGATGACCGGCACGCCCAGCTCCGCCTGGAGCTCCTGGTAGAAGCCAGTCTCCAGGGTGCAGCCCAGGACGATGGCCTCGGCGTAGTCCTCCTGGACCGCGGCCTGCCCAGCCTGGACCAGCCGCTCCCGGGTGCAGTCGTGGTCCTGCTGAAACTCCACCACCCCCATGTCCACGGAGCGGAAGGAGCGCAGGCGGCGACCGTAGCCGTAGTCGTGGACCGTGCTCTCCATCTGGTGGACCCACTTGCGCCGCCCCACGATGATGGAGAAGCTGTTGGCCAGGTGCAGCGCGGTCTCGATGGAGGCGTGGCAGGGGGCGATGACCACCATAGGGCCCGAGACCTCCCGGGCATCCAGCAGGCCGGTGTCGTAGAAGCAGCCGATGACCAGGGCATGGAAACCCTCCTGGGCGGCCTGGTGGGTGGCCCACAGGATGTGGGGCGTCACCAAGGCCTCGTAGGAGCGGTACTCGATGTGGGTGAAGGCCCCCACAGATGGGTTCAGGGAGGTGACGTGGACCTCCGTTCCCGGATGTTTGTGTTCCTGGGCCATCTGGGCGAAAAAGGGGTCATAGTCCGCTGTGCCCACCGGGTTCAGAAACATGACCTTGATGGGTTCCATGAGTGTCTCCCTGCGATGTGGAAAAGGCCTCTGGGTAGAGGTGGCAGCGCACGAAATGGCCGGGAGCAAGCTCCTGCATCTCCGGATCCACCTGGACGCAGACATCCATCTTGTAGGGGCAGCGCAGGTGGAAGCTGCACCCCGGTG
>WGCB01000490.1 GCA_015494005.1 Caldilineaceae bacterium | reverse complement strand
CCGGCCACTGGCGCACCGTGTCCGCCCGGCCCGCCGCCCAGTAGGGCCAGATCTTGTTGGCCCGGCGGGGATACTTCTCCAGCCATTCCTTCAGCCAGCTGGGGTTCTGGAAGAACATGGAGTCGTGGATCACCACCGAGCCCACCCCGTACTTGTCGTCCAGGTAGTTCAGCTCGTCGATGACTGCGTCCACCGGGCGGCGGCCCATGTTGGCGATGTAGGAGGCCTCGTTGCAGAAGACGCACTGCCAGGGGCAGACCCGGCTGGTCAGGATGGTGGCCACCGGCGGCGGACCCCAGCCGCACTCCGGCTCCAGGGGCCAGTTGAAGTTCTTGCGCAGGCGTCGGCTGGCCGGCTTGGGCCAGAGGGTGCGGTCGATCATGGGCCACTCGGCCATGGACTTGGCCCCCTCGCCCGGGAAAACCCGAGGGAAGGCGTCCGGGTCCTTCACCAGGTCCACGATGATGTTTTCCCCCGCACCCATGCAGATCTTGTCGAACTCGGGCACGGATTCCATCTCGCTGGGGGCCACGGTGGCGTGCATGCCTCCAGTGAGGACCAGGCCATCCGGGTTCACTTCCTTGAAGAGCTTGGCCGCTTTCAGGGCCGCGGGATAGGTGTAGCTGCGTACGTTCATGAGCATCATGCGGTAGCCGGGCAGCTTCTTGCGCAGTTGGTCCCAGGAGGTGACCGCCCGAGTGGAGAGGATGTCGGTCTGGATGCCGTTCTGGTGCAGGATGGTGCGCAGCAGGCCCAGGCCGTGGTCCTGCCACTGCTCGTGGGGCCCGCTGGGGTTGACCAGGTCCCCCAGGTCCCCCAGGTCCATCCAGAGGATGTCCGACTCCCGTTTGTGGCTCCAAGGCCAGGAAAATTTCATAGAGCTGTATCCTCCAGTTTTCCATCAACCACAGATGAACACAGATAAACACGGATAAAGAACGAAGCACTTTGCAACCAGACAAGATGGCTATCGAACAACACGTTTGACTTGAACCCTTGGTTGCCCAAAATTCAACAGTAAGCAAACGCGCAAACCGGTCGCCTTCAGATAATTCAGGCATTGAGCCAGGTGAACATCGTCCAACGTCTTGACCGCTTTCAGCTCAACGAGTATACGGTTTTCGACCAGGAGATCGGCCACATATTCCCCGACGACGATTCCATCATACTGAACAGAGAGCCTATGCTGCTGGGAGACCAGGAGGCCGGCTTTGTGCAGTTCATGAGCGAGAGCGTTTTCGTAGACTTTCTCAAGAAAGCCGCTACCCAAGCTGTTGCTCACTTTGTAAGCACATCCGATAATTTGCTGTGTGATCTGGTTGTCGGTCATTGCTCTGCGTGAGGTGCTTCACGAAACCCTCTGTACGGTTTTCTGCTTGTGTCTATCTGTGTTTATCCGTGTTCATCTGTGGCTTCTCTTTTCTCACCACATCCAGCATCACCTTGGCCACGGTGGGCGGGTGCAGGAGCATGTTGGCGTAGTTGGCGTTGGCCATGGGACAGGCGCACTCCTTGCGCTTGATGCTGCCTCGCAGCTCCTCCATGGCCTGGCTGCGCCAGATGGGCGCGATGTCGTAGCCGTGCTCCCGCAAATTGCCCACCGGCTCCGCCCGGATGCAACAGCTCCACAGGTCCCCGTTGGGGGCGATGTGGGCGCTGGCCCAGCCCGCGTAGCAGGGGATCACCTGGTCGCGCTCCTGCAGGACCCGCTTGGCCAGCTGGTAGTACTGGGCTCGGAAGGCCTGGGTGAAGCGGGCGATGCCCTTGGCCGGGGCTTGCCGGGCCTGCTGGCTGAGGAAATCGGCGATCTCGTCGTAGTCCTCGGGCCGGGGAGTGATGCCCCAGCCCACGGTGTCCAGCTCCACCCGCTCCTCCGCCACCTCGGTGATGTAGCTGTCCGGCTCCAGGAACTGGAGGCCCGCCTGGATCTCCTTGAAGCGGTGCACGTTGAAGCGGCTGATCACCGTGTGGACCGTCAGCACCAGGTTGCGGTGCTCGGCCTGGAGGGCCTTCAGCCCCTGCCAGGTGCGCATGGCCAGCTCCCAATTGCCCTCCACTCCCCGGATGTCGTCGTGCTCCTCGCCCACGCCGTCCAGGCTCAGGTTGATGCCGATGCTGGCCCCAGGGCACTCCCGGCACATGCGATCCACCTTGGCCAGGATCCGCTCGGTGAGCATCCCGTTGGTGGGGATGGTGATCACCTCGGGCCGGCAGTGACGGTAGGCGCTGACGACCAGGTCGTCCAGATCCTTGCGCAGGAAGGGCTCGCCCCCGGTGAAGGTGATGTAGAAGGGAGCCCGGCCCAGGTTGGCGAAGACCCGGTCCCACTCTTCCAGGGTCATGTCGTCGTTGGGCTTGCGCCAGACATCACAGGTGCGGCACTTGCTGTTGCAGCGGTAGCTGACGCTGACCACCACGGAGAACGGTTTGATCTTGGGCCAGCCGAAGGTGCGGAAGGCCCAGTACATGGGGAGTTTCGGGATCAGTCCGAGCATGTCCGTCTGCCATGAAACAGCCCGCCCGGATGATGGCAAGGGGCGGGCCAGCGTATTCTGTAGTTCGAGTCCCGGCGGCCCGCCTGGATGGGCGTCAGGGCCACGCGCATTCCACGGCTCGCTCAGGCCAGGACCTTGGTCCGGCGCTCGCGTCCGTTGCCCGAGGGCTCCGGCGCCTGCTGGGACTTGTTGCCGATGAAGAAGCGTTTCACCTGGGCCAGGGTGTTGGGCAGGTTGGTCCAGTTCTCCTTGAAGAGCATCTTCTCCAGCACCCGCTCCGGCCGGTAGAGGTAGAAGCGCCGGTAGGCCTCCCGCCACTTCTTCACCACCAGGTCCGGGTCGTAGTTCTCCCGCATGGTGAAGCGGGCCTTCTGCTCGTGGATGGCGTAGTCGCCCCAGTTGTCGGCGAAGATCTCCCCGCCCTCCCGGATCATGTCGTACATGGCCGTGCCCGGGAAGGGGGCCGCCAGCAGGAAGTTGGCCAGCTTGGGATCCAGCTCCAGGGCCAGCTGGATGGTCTTCTCCATGGTCTCCTCCGTGTCCCCGGGCATGCCGAAGATGAAGAAGCCCATGGTCTGCAGCCCCGCGGCCTTGGCGTTGCGGAAGGCCTCCCGCACCATGTCCACGGTCTGGCCCTTGCGGATCACGTTGCGGAGCATGTTCTCGTCCCCGTTCTCCACGCCGAAGCCCACCCGCTTGCAGCCCGCGGCTTTCATGAGCTGGAAGAGCTCCAGGTCCGTGTGGTTGACCTTCATGCCGTGGACGGTGACCCAGGGCACGGTGTTCAGCCCCTCCTGGATGAGGCGGCGACAGAGCTCCTTAGCCCGGGGTAGCTTCAGGTTCCAGATGTCGTCGGTGACGCCGATCTCCGTGGCCCCCAGCCCCTTGACCAGCCATTTCCACTCCTGGACCACGCTCTCCACGGAGCGGGCCCGCCAGGTGTCGCCGGTCACCGGTTTGGAGCAGAAGGTGCACTTGTAGGGGCATCCTCGGCTGGTCAGGATGGTGAAGCTGCGGGCGTGGGGATCCAGGCCGTCGGTCAGGGGCTGCAGATTCGTGTAGCGGTCGATCTTGAAGAGATCGTGGGCCGGGAAGGGCAGCGCGTCCAGGTCCGGGATCATGGGGCTCTCGGCGCTGGCCACGATCTCGTCCCCCCGGCGGAAGTGGATGCCCGGCAGCACGTCCGGCAGGCGGCCGGCCTCCAGGGTGTTGACCAGCTCCAGGAAGCTGTACTCGCTCTCCCCCTTGAAGACGTAGTCCACGTACTCCTGGTGGGGAGGCTGGAGGGACTCCAGGGGCATGATGGTCAAGTGGGGCCCGCCCAGGACTGTGGTCAGCCCCCGGGCCTTGCAGAGCTGGGCCATCTCCCAGGCTTCCTGGATCAGCGGCGTGGTGGCGGTGATGCCGATGAGCTGGTAGGGCCGCCCTTCCTCCTCAGCCTGGTCCAGGTAGTAGGTCAGGTCCACGTCCTCCACCGCGGCGTCGAAGATGATGACGTCGTGGCCAGCTTCCCGCAGCACCGCGGCCAGGTAGCCCAGGCCCAAGGGGATATGTTTGCGCGCGCTCCAGACTTTGGCCTCGGGGCTGGCAAGAATAATGCGCATAGGAACTCCTTAGCCGACAATCGGGTAAAGGGTAAGGAGTAACGAGTAAGCACGCCGCGAACATCTCGCTTTACTCGTTGCTCCTTACCTGTTTTTCTAAATCGCGCCCTCGGCCTCGATCTGCTTGCGCAGCCCAGTCTTTTCCTTCTTGGGCAGGAAGGTGCGCAGGGCGATGCGGACGTTCCGGGGCAGGTTCAGCCAGAAGTCCTTGGTCTTGACCCGCCGCCAGATGGGGCCAGGGCGCAGGTAGAACTGGCGGTAGGCTTTGCGGTACATCTCCTCCACCAGCTCCGCGGTCATGTCCCCCAGCTCGTAGCGGGCCTTCTGCTCGAAGAAGACGTAGTCCTCCCAGTCCTGGATCAGGAAGCGGCCCTGGCGCTTCACGATCTCGTAGACCTTGGTGCCCGGGTAGGGGGTCATCATGGAGAAGTTGGCGATGAGCGGATCCAGCTCGATGGCGAAATCGATGGTCCGCTGCATGGTCTCCCGGGTCTCCCCGGGCAGGCCGATGATCATGAAGGCGATGGTCTCCAGGCCCACCTCTTTGGCGTTCTTGAAGGCCTGGCGGATGGTGTCGTGGTCCACCTTCTTGTCGATGGTGCGCAGGATCTCCGGATCGCCCGTCTCCACGCCGAAGGCCACTCGCTTCAGGCCGGCCTGCTTCAGCAGGGAGAGGAGCTCCTTGCTGGCCAGGTTGGCCCGGATGCCGTTGACGAAGATCCAGGGCACGTGGTTCAGCTGGTTCTCGATGAGGAGATGGGCCAGCCGCTCCAGCCGTTTGACCCGGATGTTGGCGCTGTCGTCCAGGACGCCGATCTCCTGGGCGCCCAGGTCCTCCACCAGGTGCCGCCACTCCTCCAGGACGTTCTCCGGGCTGCGGCTGCGCCACTTGATGGGCATGATGCTCTGGCTGCAGAAGGTGCAGCGGTAGGGGCAGCCCCGGCTGGTCAGGATGCTGAAGCTGCGGGCCCCGTCCACCCGGTCCGTGGCCGGCTGCAGGTTGGTGTACTTTTCCATGCGGAAGTGATGGTAGGCGGGCCAGGGCAGGCTGTCCAGGTCGGCGATGGGGGGACGATCCGGGTTGTTGTGGATCTGGCCGTCGCTGGTCTTGTAGGTGATGCCCAGGCAGTCGTCGAAGATCTCGTTCTCCGGGTGCAGGAAGGCCTGGGTGGAGAAGCTGGGCTGGTCCTTGAGGAAGCGCTCCAGCCGGTTGCTGATGTCGATCCAGGCGTCCTCTCCCTCGCCTCGGACCACGATGTCCACGTAGGGTTTCTCGCAGCTCTCCTCGGGCAGCACGCTCACGTGGGGGCCACCCAGGACGATGGGCACGTCGTGGATCTCCTTGATGGCCCGGGCCGTGCGCCAGGCCTGCTTCACCTGGGGCGTGTTGGCCGTGATCCCCACCAGGTGGGGGCGAAATTCCTGGATGAAGTCCTGAATGGAGCGATCTTCCACGTCCGCATCGAAGATGACCACCTCGTCCCCTCGGCGCTCGCTGACCGCAGCCAGGTAGGCCAGTCCCAGGTGGGGGGTGGTTCGGGTGTCGATGGGCAGTCGGAATCGAGGATTGATGAGTGCGACGCGCACGGTTGTTTCCTCCTTGTGAAATGGGCCGAAAGTGCTCCCCTCAGTCTATCACAGGCCAGGGAATTGCCCCAAATAAGTATGAGGATTTTCATAATAATTTGCCGGACGGAAATCGGACCGTTCGGCTATGGGATCCGTCATTCTGTCTCTGGCCGGGGGCGGTTGTAGAGGGCCGAGATGTCGATGTCCGTGATGGCGTTGATGCCCTTGATCTCGGAGAAGTTCTCCGTGAGCAGCCGCTGGATGCCCAGCTTCATGGTCAGCAGGCTGATGGGGCAGTCGATGCAGGCGCCCAGCATCTTCACGTGGGCGATGCCCTCTTCGTCCACCTGCACCAGCTCCACGTCCCCACCGTCCATGTAGAGGGTGGGGCGGTAGTCGTCCAGCACCTGTTGGATCCGCTCTTCCAGCGGGGCATTGGCCGTCTCACCGGGGTTCTTGCTCATGGCCTTCTCCGTCATGGCACCGTCCTGTGACAACTTTTCCGTCAAATGGGCAACGATTTTGGCGGCATCCCGAGCCGTGGGCTACTGGAAATCCTCGTCCACGATGGGCTGGCGGCCTGGATAGCCCGCGTTCAGCTCGTGCCAGTAGCGGAGCTCCTCTTCCCCGTGCTGCCAGCAGAGGAAGACCTCCCGGCCCTGGCGCACGCTGAGGAAGTCGATGAGGCCGCTGTCGATGTCCTTCACCAGGATGCCCATCTCCATGATGCCCTTCACCCCGGCCTCCAGCTTACGGAAATGCTCCAGCATCTCCCCTGCCTGGAGGTTGCCCCCGTTGTTGGCCGCGTTGCGCAGGGCCGGCCAGACAGAGGGGCGCAGGCGCAGGATCTCGGAGCGAGCCTGCTGCACCTGGTCCATCAGCGCCTTGACCCGAGGCAGCGCGGCCCGGGCCTCGGCCAGGGTGAAGTAGCGGGCGTTCATGGGGTCGGGAGGCTCCTTCGGGTTTCCTGTCTTCTCTGCCGCCTTCCAAGCAGAAGGCGAGGGCTGCACGTGTCGCCCTCGCCTTGGCTGGAATCGATTGGGGGTGGTCGATCAGTGACCGCAGCTCTGGGCGGTCTCTTCGCCGGTGTGGCTGTGGCTGGTGCGGAAACTGCTGCCGCAGCCGCAGGTGCTCACCGCGTTGGGGTTCTCGATGTGGAAGCCACCGCCCATCAGGTTCTCCACGTAGTCGATCACCGCGCCGTTGATGTAGAAGAGGCTGGTGGGGTCCACGATCACCCGCAGGCCGTGCATCTCGTAGACCTCGTCTCCTTCCCGGGTGCTTTCGTCGAAGGTCATGCCGTACTGCATGCCGCCACAGCCGCCACCCTTCACGAAGACGCGCAGGGCGTGGGTTTCCCGCAGACCCTTCTGTTCCAGGATGTTGGCCAGTTTCTGGGCTGCAGTTTCGGTCAGTGTAATCATCTTTCCTCCTGTTTGCCTTGCTTTTGATAGACAGATAATGCACTCACGATGATAGCGATCTCACCCGTTCAGCCACCGATCTGGTTCATGGCCCGGCCTTCGGCGATCTCGCCCTGATCCAGACCGTGGCCCCAGGGTTTGTGGAAGGCCCCGTCCCGCATGAGCTGGCGCATCTCCTCGAAGGAGGCGCCGTTGCGCAGGGGCGTCAACAGATCCACCTCGTCGTCCCGCAGCAGGCAGAGGCGCAGCTTGCCGTCCGCCGTCAGCCGGATGCGCCCGCAGCCCTGGCAGAAGGGCTCCGTCACGCTGCTGATGAAGCCCAGGGTCCCCTTGGCCCCAGGGATGCGGAAGGGGCGGCTGGGGTCCACGTAATCATAGCCCACTTCCTCCAGCGGACCAAAGACCGACTCCACTTTGCGCCGGATCTCATCGTAGGGGACCACGTTGGTCTGCTGGAAGTCGGTGACGTGGCCGAAGGGCATCATCTCGATGTAGCGGACCTCCCAGGGCTTCTTCAGGGTGAGGCGGGCCAGGTCGATGACATCCTGGTCATCGTTGAAGTTGCGGACCACCACGCTGTTCAGCTTGATGGGCAGGAGTCCCGCCTCCTCGGCCGCCTGGATGCCCTCCCACAGGTCGTCGATGCTCCCCCAGCGGGTGATCCGGTGGTATTTCTCTGGCTGGATGGTGTCGATGCTGATGTTCACCCGTTTCAGCCCCGCCTCGGCCAGGGGACGGGCCAGCTCCTTGAGCAGGATGGCGTTAGTGGTCATGGCCAGGTCCTGGATGCCTGGAACCTGGGCGATGCGCCGCACCAGCTCCACCACGCCCGGCCGGATGGTGGGCTCGCCGCCGGTCAAGCGGATCTTGTTGACCCCCAGGCTGGCCCCCACCTGGACCAGGAAGATGATCTCGTCGTCGCTCAGGAGTTCCCGGCGGGGGCGGAAGGTCATCTCCTCGGGCATGCAGTAGACGCAGCGCAGGTTGCAGGCATCGGTCAGGCTGATGCGCAGGTAGTGGATGCGCCGGCCGTAGCTGTCGTGCATGGGCTCGATGGTCGTGTCCGGCACGGGAGCCACGGTCACCTGGCCGTAGCCGGTGCGGAAAGGGCGGGCCATCCCTGGGATGGCCGGATCCACCACCAGGGGCAGCTCCTCTTCCAGTTTCGGCGGGCTAGGAGGCAGGCTGCGAGAGTGCATTGAACGCCGCTCTTTCTGTGTGGGCATCGTGAGCCTCTCCTTGGAAGGGCCGATCCAGCTCGTCCTCTTCCTGGGCCAGGGCCCGGATGCGGTAGGTGCAGCAGTCGTGGTCCTCCGCCAGGCTGGCCACCCGTTGACAGGGCTGTCCCACCAGCTCGTTGACCAGGGCCAGATCCATCAAGCAGAGCTCTTGGTGCTCCTTGGAGAGGCCGGCGTAGGGGCAGTTGAAGGTGTAGAGCAGGTAGACGGGCTGGGAACCTGGCGCCTCTTCCTCGGCCCCTTCCTGGCGTTCTGCCCCCTCCGCCTTCTCCCACTGGGCGAAGTAGCCCAGTTCGCTCAGGAAGCCGGTGACGGCTTCCATGCGCTCCTCGAAGGTGGCCTCTTCCTTCAGGGAAAGCTCCTGGGCAAACTCCCGGGCCAGGGAACGGAAGGCTTCCTCCACTTGCTCCGGCGGCAGAAGCTTCTTGAGCTGGCGCACCAACCCCGCGGTGAGGGCGGCGAAGTTGTCGGGGAAGATCTCGTTGGCGGCGGCCGTCAGGGTGTAGACCTGCTGGGGGCGCCCCACGGTTCCCTCTCGCCGCACCTTGCTCACCTGGATCAGGGCGTCGCTCTGCAGGATGTCCAGGTGGTATCGCACCGAGACAGGAGCCATGCCCAGCTCTTGGGCTAGCTCGTTGGCAGTGGCATTTTGTCGGCGCTTGAGGATCTCGAGAATCCGTTTTCGGATGGTCTGCACGTCGTTCGTGACCTGGTTGCTGTTGGGTCTCTCCGGAGAGTTTCCAGAGAGAAAGCGGGGGACTCGGATTGCTCCCGAGTATAACATAGGGCCCTGGCAGTGTCAATTATTCTGAAAATTCTGATAAATATTTTTCTGTGTTTTGTGAAATTTCGCACTTGACCCTTCCTCCAACCCCGGCTATAATCCAGGCCACTGCTCACAGCGCCCGTTCTCGTCGATCCCTGCCTGCGGAGAGCCTGCCCGAGATTCTGGCTGCAATCTCGCGGCCAGGGCTAGGAAAGTTGCGCTCCGCATGGGGTTACGGTATAAATATGGGGTAGCTGTTCAGGCATTCCGAAAGGGTTGAGGATCCATCGATCATTCGTTTGGTTCGGCCTCCCCAACACCGGCCTCCAAAGACCGGTCCGTCGAACCAGTCCCCCCGTTTGGTCAACCCATTTCAATCCTATCTGCCCGTTCTCGTCTCACGCCGATCCAGGCAAGGAAAGCGAACCATGGCAAACGCTCCAACCGATTTCCGGCAACTCAAAGAGGAAGAGCTGAAGAAATATCTCCATGACACCATCCAGGTGCCCCAGGATCTCCAGAGCAATGTGCTGGTCACCACCCTGGACAAGATCTACAACTGGAGCCGGCGCTCCAGCATGTGGCCGCTGCTCTTCGGCCTGGCCTGCTGCGCCATCGAGATGATCGCCACCGCGGCCAGCCGCTACGACCTGGCCCGTTTCGGCATGGAGGTGATGCGTCCCAGCCCTCGGCAGAGCGACCTGATGATCGTCTCGGGCACGGTGACCAAGAAGATGGTCCCGGCCATTGTGCGCATCTACAACCAGATGTCCGAGCCCCGCTACGTGGTGAGCATGGGGGCCTGCGCCACCGGCGGCGGCCCCTTCAAGGAGGGCTACAATGTGGTGAGCGGCATCGATAAGTACCTGCCAGTGGACGTGTACGTCCCGGGCTGCCCGCCCACGCCCGAGGCCCTTATCTACGGCCTGCTCAAGCTGCACGAGAAGGTGGAGCGCCAGAGCATCGTGAGCGTCCCCTGGTATCGCAAGGACCATTCCGAGTACGTGCCGGTGCCTCGCCTGGGCCCGGATATCTTCGATCCTCGCCAGGTGGAGCTGATCAAGGAGTACACCCTCAAGGCCCAGGCTGGCCCCACAGAGGGTGCGGAGAAGGCCGCTGCAGGGCCCAAAGCCAAGGGACCGGCCCAGCTTTCCGAGAAGGCCCGGGCGCGCATCGAGGCGGCCAAGGCCCGCATGAAGGCCAAGAAAGCCGGCCAGTAGATCCAGGATTCGAGCCGATCAACTTCGAGCCGACCAATAGGGAACAAAGAGAGGTTGAAGCTATGAGCGATGCGACCGCTGTGGCAGAGACGTCCGCTGAGCTGCCTTACAACGACGCGGTTCCTGGGGCCGTGGTGGGCACCTGGCCCGACGAGAAAACCCTGGTCGTTGCCCCGGACAAGCTCCTGGATCTGCTGACCCACCTCCGGGACAAGGAGGGGTATGACTTCCTGTCCAATTTGACCGTTACGGACTACTTGACCTACAAGGGCAAGCTGCGAGCCGGCGTCAACGAGCGCTTCGACGTGGTCTATCACCTGTACAGCACCAAGAAGGGCGGCGGTCCTCTGGCCCTGCACGTGCGGGTGCCGGAGAACGAGACCGTCCCCTCGGCCACCAGCGTCTACCCCGGCGCCAACCTGCAGGAGCGGGAAGTCTACGACCTTTACGGCATCAAGTTCGAGGGGCACCCCAACCTGCACCGCATCCTCCTTTGGGAAGGCTTCCACGGCCATCCCATGCGCAAGGACTGGAAAGAGGCCTACTACGAGGCGGACACCAAGCCCTTCCGCAGCCGCCATCCCAAAGGCAAGTACCAGTTCCACGAGGACAAGATCCCCTGGGGCAAGAACACCACCTATCCCCCGGGCTGGGATCCGGACGACTGGAAGGAGCCGGTCACCTA
>WGCB01000489.1 GCA_015494005.1 Caldilineaceae bacterium | reverse complement strand
TCCGCGAAGAGCTCCCGCAGGATGGGGATGAGCCGGTCGTCCAGCTCCACGGCCACCACGCAGCCGGCTTGCGCCGCCAGGTGACGGGTCAACACGCCCAGGCCCGGGCCGATCTCCAGCACCCGGTCCTGGGGGGTGAGCTCTGCCGCCCCGGCGATGCGGGCCAGATGGGACTCGTCGATGAGGAAGTTCTGGCCCAGGGAGCGCTTGGGCTCCAGGCCGTAGCGGCGCATGATCTGGAAGACAGAAGGGGCCTTCTGGGAGGGTTCGCTCACGGCTTGGGCTCCAGGGCGAGGGCGAGGCGGGCCCGGGGATCCGGGCTTTTGCTTCCTGGCGTTTTCCGCTATCATCGGAGGGACGGCACCATCATATCACCTTCCCGGAGAGGAGCGAAATGGCGTACACGGAGCTGCGGCGCTGGGTGCGGAAGCTCTGCCAGCGTTTCCCGGACAGCTACTGGCAGGAGAAGGACGAGCAGCAGGCCTACCCGGAGGAGTTCGTCCAGGCCATGACCGAGGCCGGGTTTCTCTCGGTCCTCATCCCGGAGGAGTACGGGGGCGGGGGTGCGGGCATCGGCGAGGCCTCGGTCATCCTGGAGGAGGTGAACCGCTCCGGGGGCAACGCAGCGGCCTGCCATGCCCAGATGTACATCATGGGCACCCTGGTCCGCCACGGCTCCCCGGAGCAGAAGGAGCGCTACTTGCCGGCCATCGCCCGGGGCGAGCTGCGCCTGCAGGCCTTCGGCGTCACCGAGCCCACCGCCGGCTCGGACACCACCCGCATCCGCACCCGGGCCCTGCGCCAGGGGGATCACTACCTGGTCCGCGGGCAGAAGATCTGGACCTCCCGGGTCCAGCACTCGGACCTGATGCTCCTCCTGGCCCGGACCACGCCCCTGGAGGAGGTGCGGAAGCGCACGGAGGGGCTCTCCCTCTTCCTCATCGACCTGCGGGAGGCGGTGGGCCACGGGGTGACCATCAAGCCCATCCCCACCATGATCAACCACCAGACCGCGGAGGTCTTCTTCGATGACCTGCCCGTGCCCGTGGAGAACCGCATCGGCCAGGAGGGCCAGGGCTTCCGCTACCTGCTCAGCGGCCTGAACGCGGAGCGCATCCTCATCGCCGCGGAGTGCGTCGGGGACGGGGACTGGTTCGTGGAGCGGGCCACCCGCTACGCCAAGGAGCGGGTGGTCTTCGACCGGCCCATCGGCCAGAACCAGGGGATCCAGTTCCCCATCGCCCAGGCCTACGCCCACATCCGGGCCGCGGACCTGATGCGCTTCCAGGCCGCGGAGCTCTTCGATCAAGGGAAGCCCTGCGGCCCGGAGGCCAACATGGCCAAGCTCCTGGCCGCGGACGCCGCCTGGGAGGCGGCCAACGTGGCCATGCAGACCCACGGGGGCTTCGCCTTCGCCCGGGAGTACCACATCGAGCGCAAGTTCCGGGAGACCCGGCTCTACCAGATCGCGCCGGTCTCCACCAACCTGATCCTGGCCTACATCGCCCAGCACGTCCTGGGCCTGCCTCGCTCCTACTGAGCCCAGCCATTCCCCGTTCGCCATTCCCTATTCTGCATTGCGCATTCCCCCTTTCCACATTTCCAAGGAGGTGCCCATGCTGCCCCAAGCCACCAGCTACGAGAAACTGGTCCGCACGTTCCGCTGGCAGATCCCCCGGGAGTACAACATCGGCGTGGATGTGTGCGACAAGTGGGCGGAGCAGGAGCCCCAGCGCCTGGCCCTGATCCACAAGCGCCAGGACGGAGGCGTGGACCGCTACACCTTCGCCGACCTGCGCCGCCTCTCCAACCAGACAGCCCACCTGCTCCAGGAACAGGGCATCGGCCCCGGGGACCGGGTGGCCGTGCTCCTGCCCCAGCGGCCGGAGACGGGCTACGCCCACATCGCCCTCTACAAGATGGGAGCCATCGCCCTGCCCCTCTTCGCCCTCTTCGGGGTGGAGGCCCTGGCCTATCGTCTGGAGAACAGCCAGGCCCAGGCGGTGATCACCGACCGGGAGGGCGCGGCCAAGGTGGCGGCCATCCAGGATCGCCTGTCCCAGCTGCGCCAGGTGCTCTGCGTGGACGGGCCCGAGCCAGGCTGCCTGGACTTCCACGCCCTGCGCCGGGGCCAGAGCGAGGCGTTCCAGCCCCGGGCCACCCGGGCCGACGACCCTGCCCTCATCCTCTACACCTCCGGGACCACCGGCCCGCCCAAGGGCGCGCTCCACGCCCATCGCACCCTCCTGGGCCACCTGCCTGGCGTGGAGATGTCCCACGATTTCTTCCCCCAGCCCGGGGACCGGATCTGGACCCCCGCGGACTGGGCCTGGATCGGCGGGCTCTACGACGTGCTCATGCCGGCCTGGCACCACGGCATCACCGTGGTCTCCCACCGCTTCGCCAAGTTCGACCCGGAAGCCGCCTTCCAGCTCCTGGCCGATTTCCAGGTGCGCAACGCCTTCCTGCCCCCCACCGCGCTGAAGATGATGCGCACGGTCTCCGAGCCCCAACGGCGCTGGCAGTACGAGATGCGCTCCATCGCCAGCGGAGGCGAGAGCCTGGGCGCGGAGCTCCTGGAGTGGGGCCGGCGCACCTTCGGCCTGACCATCAACGAGTTCTACGGCCAGACCGAGTGCAACATGGTCATCTCCTCCTGCGCGGCCATCATGCCACCCAAGCCGGGGCTCATCGGCCGGGCGGTGCCGGGCCACCAGGTGGCCATCATCGACGAAGCCGGGGAGCCCTTGCCCCCGGGCCAGCTGGGCCAGATCGCGGTCAAGCGGCCGGATCCGGTCATGTTCCTGGAGTACTGGCGCAACCCCCAGGCCACCCAGGGGAAATTCCTGGGGGATTGGCTGCTCACCGGGGACATGGGGGTGATGGACGAGGAGGGGTTCATCCGCTTCGTGGGGCGCAACGACGATGTGATCATCAGCGCCGGCTACCGCATCGGCCCCGGGGAGATCGAGGACTGTCTCATGGGGCACCCCGCGGTGAAGATGGCCGGAGTGGTGGGCGCGCCGGACGCCACCCGGGGCGAGATCGTGGCCGCCTTCGTCCTCCTCCAGGAGGGGGTGGCGCCCAGCCCGGCCCTGGCCCGGGAGATCCAGGCCTACGTGAAGGAGCGCCTGGCCGCCCACGAGTATCCCCGGGAGATCCGCTT
>WGCB01000488.1 GCA_015494005.1 Caldilineaceae bacterium | reverse complement strand
GAGGAGTGTGTTGCTCTCGGCCCCGTTGGGGCTCAGCTCAGTGACACGAAGCTCGTCGGACATGAACGCGTTTCCAATCTTTGCTCGAAAAAGCCGAAGAAATCAGTGCATGGGCGTCGAGGGAAGCTGGGAGACGGAAGTTGGGGATGCGGGTTCGCACTCGCCGGTCTCGAACCTCCGATCGCCCAATCGCCACCTTTCCGATTCTCGATCCCCAAATCCTGCTTTTACAGCCCACGCAACCGGGGATTGAAGACCCGGTCCAGGGCGAACCCCACCATGGCGAAGCCCAAGCCCGTGAACATGAGCAGGCCGGCCGGTTCCAGCACCCAGTAGTAGAGCCCCTTGAAGAGAGCCCCGTTGGCCAGGGAATCCTGGATCACCTTGCCCCAGGTGGGCAGGATGGGGTCACCCAGGCCCAGGACGGCCAGGGAGGCCTCCAGGAAGACGTAGGTGGGGATCAGGGTCACCAGCTGGGGGATGATCACCGGGATGATCCGGGGCACCAGGTAGCGCATGACGATGCGCACGTCACCTGCGCCGTAGGCCTGGGCCGCCTCGATGTAGGGGGATTCCCGGGTCTGCAGGAAGATGGCCCGGTAGGTCTTGATGCTGCCACCGAAGATGCCCAGGGCGATGGTCACCCCCAGCATGATCCAGATGCTGCGGGAGTAGAAGGTGCCCACCATGATCAGGATGGGCAGCAGGGGCAGCATCAGGTTCACCTCGGTGACGCGCTGGATCAGGTCGTCCACCCAGCCGCTGAACCAGACGCCGAAGGCCGCGATGATCATGGTGGTGATGGTGGTGCCCAGGGCGGCCAGCAGGCCGAAGGCCAGGGCCACCGGCGCCCCCCACATGAGGGCGATCTTCAGATCCCGGCGGGCATGGTCCGTCCCCGCGATGCCGTAGACCTTGCCGTAGGCGATGAACTCCGCGTCCACGTCCGCCTCCTCCTCGAAGGTCACCGCGCTGATGTTCAGGGTGTAGGTTCCCTTGAGAGGCGTGGGCGGGTCCGAGTCTGGCTGCATGAGCAGGGCCACCTGAGCCGGGTAATCGCCGATCGTCCGCTTCAATCGTCGCTGCAGCCGCTCGTCCTGCTCGAAACGGAAGACCGTGCCCTCCTCCACGGCGAAGTCCCCAAGCCGGATCTCCCGGCCGTCCGGGGTGGTCCAGGTGAGGGAGACGAAGGGGGACTTCTCATCGAAGGTGGGCCGGAAGTAGATGACCATGGCCCGGGGGAAGTCGTCCGCGTTGAAGTCGAAGGTGTAGGTCAGATTAATCATGTTCTGGCCCGAGGACATGGCCTCTTTCGTCTTCTCCGCCTGCCCTTGGGCCGAGTCCAGGATGATGCTCTCCGGGAGTTTCTTCTGGCGGAAGGTGTTGATCCAGGCAGGGGGCACATTCTTGGGCAGCTTGTACCAGATGTCCGCCCCGCCCCGCCAGAGGGTGATGGCCTGCTCGTAGGGGATGGTGATCACCGTGTAGGCCGAGAAGACCACCAGCCCCAGGATCACGAGGATGCCAGCCATGGCCGAGGGGTATCGCCGCAGTTCGCGTAGGGTGTTTTGCAATGAGCCCATCAGGAGCGACCTCCACTGCCCCCGATGCGAACCCGGGGGTCAACCAGTGCGTAGATGATGTCCAACAGGAAGACGGTGGCCGCCAGCAGGTAGGCGAAGATCACCGTGGAGCCCACGATCACCGCCGTGTCGAAGAGACCGATGGCCTGGAAGAGGGTGCGGCCCAGTCCAGGCCAGTTGAAGATGGTCTCAAAGATGGGCGCCCCGGTCCAGAGGCTGATGAGGGTCAGGGCGAAGCTGGTGATGATGGTGGGCAAGGTGGGCCGCAGGATGTAGCGCCGCTCCACCATGCGGTCGGGCAGCCCTTTGGCTCGGGCCATCTCCACGTAGTCCTCGCTGGAGTAGATGAGGAAGAAGGTGCGCCAGCTGTAGACGCTGACGAAGATGGCGCTGAGGAGCAATGCGGCCACCGGCAGGACCATGTGCTTGGCCACGCTCAGGAGGTAGGCCAGGGGATCCTTGGGTGGCGGTGCATCCACCATGCCGCCGAAGGGCAGCCAGTGGAGCAGGGCCGCGAAGACCAGGATGAGAAAGATGCCGTAGAACCATCCGGGCGCGGCAGAGGTGGGGGAAAGGGCCACGAAGACACGGTCCATGAGGCTGCCGTACTTGCGGGAGAGGCCCAGGGCGATGCTCAGGCTGATGAAGAAGAGCAATAAGTTCGATGTGCCGAAGAGGAGCAGAGTGGTGGGCAACCGCTCCAGGATGATCAGCCGGACCTGGCGGGATCCACTGTCGCTGGTCATGAGCTGAGCCCGGCCCAGATGCAGGGTCAAGGCGTTGCGCAGGAAGCGGAAACTGCGGATCAGGAAGGGCTGATCCAGGCCCAGGCGCCGCTCCTCCAGGGCCACCTCCTCCGCGATGCGCTTGCGCCGCTCCTCCACCGGGAGGTTCTTCAGGGCCGGGTCGTTCATGATGCGGATGGAGACCTGTTCCTGGATTTCGCCCCGGCGGATGTCGTCCACGTAGCCGCCCATGTTGGCGATCAGCACGGTCAGGTAGACGCCGATGACCACGGTGATGAAGAGGGTGATCCCCCGCACCAGGGTGTACTTGCCCACCCGGACCAGGGTGGAGGATCCCCGTGCTGGCTTTTCCGCCGGCACGCTGTCGAAGGTGAGTGAGCTCTCTGCCATGGGCTTTGTCCGTTGCTAGGGGCCCAGGCGTCATGCCAGGGCCTGGTTAGAATCGGCGGGCCGGGGAGGGGATTCCCCGGCCCGCCAAGACAGACTCAGGGTGATGCCCCTACGGGGCCACCACCACGAATTCCAGATCACCGAAGGTGGGGATGCTCACCGGCAGCGGCGACACAGCCACCTCGATCTTGGCCGCACCGGCCTCCATCTGCCCGGTGACATCACCGCTCAGGGTGACGGTGTACTCGCCGTCCGCCACCAGCTCGGCGTCGCCCGAGTCCACCAGGCTGCCCGTGGCGTCGAAGACCAGGTACTTCACAGCGCTGATCTCGTCCGCGGGATAGGGCTCGCCCTGGAAGGTGACGAAGACGTCGAAGACCGTCTCCTGGCCTGCCACCACCTGGCCCGGGCCATCCACCTCAGCCTCGGCGATCTTGGGCTCGCCGAAGCCAGCCCACTTGGTCGCCGGATCCGGGTAGTCCGGGTTGCGCACGATGGTGACCGAGCCCTCCACCGGGGAGACACTCTCCAGGATGAAGGGGCCGGTGCCCACCCAGAAGTGACCCCACTTCTCCACGAAGTTGGCCAGGTTCTGGTAGCGGGCGGCTGCCTCGTCCGCGCTCACGTACTCGCCCAGGGTGTTGGCGTAGGGGATGACGTTGTCGGCCGCGGCCTGGTCCAGATACTTCTGCAGGACCTCCAGGCTGGGGCCGGCCACGTAGCTCATCCACTCCACCTCCAAGGCATCGGCCTTGTCCGAGGAGAAGGCCAGCTCCTGGTTCTCCTCCGCCAGGATGCCCGGAACCAGGGCATGCCAGCTGGCCTGGCCCTGATCGTAGTAGGGCCACCAGGTGGTCACGCTGTTCTCCGCATCCAGGGAGAAGGTGTCGTCGTAGGTCTCGATGACCAGGGGATCCGTGGAGACGATGCGCACGCCCTTGAAGTGGCTCAGGAAGGAGTCCAGGCTGGGGGCGTAGGCCTCGTCGTAGATGGGGCTCTCCTCCTTGCCCCGGTCGAAGGTCATGATCATGGCCATGACCACGTCCGCGGCGGAGAAGGGGCTGCCATCGTGCCACTTGACCGTATCGTACAGGTCCTCGGGATAGTAGACCGTGACCTTGGTCTTGGCGGTGACGGTCTCGGTGTACTTCTCGGCCGCGGTGATGAAGCGCTGCTCCTTAGCGTCCCAGTCTACCCAGGCGTCGTCAGGCACCACGATCTCATCCTGGAAGTCCAGGCTCACCCAGTCCAGGGTCTTGCCCATGGGGGTGCCAGTCTGGGCCACCACTTCCGCCCGCTCGATGCGGTTGGGCAGGGCCAGGCCGGTGTAGGGATCCGAGTTGGTGCCGAACTCGGCCGTCGCCCGCTGCACGTCCGTGTCGTAGATCCAGTTGGTGCCAGCGATGGGGTTCCAGGGCTCCACCAGCACCTGCTGCTGGGCCCAGCGGACCGTGCCGCCGTCCTGGTCGGTGAAGCGGATGGTGTAGGGCCACAGGGAGGAACCGGCCACGCCACCGGCCAGGTCATAGGCCACCTGCAGGTTGGCTGTGGCCGGGGTGAAGCCCACGGTGTCCACCAGCCAGACCCGGAAGGCGTTCTGGGGCGCCAGCTCCATGGCTCGGCGGAAGAGCTCGCCTCGCTCCTCCAGGGAGGTGAAATCGTTGTTCTCCAGCTTCAGGGAGACCTCGTCGAACTCGGGATCCGGGTTGTAGGCCTGCCACAGGGGCACGGGGATGCCGCGCTCGGTGTAGAAGAAGCTGAAGTTGCCACCCTGATCCCGGCTGATGGCCGTGGTGATCCAGCCGCCGGTGTAGAGGTGCCACTGACCCTCGGCCGGGTCCGTGCGGATCCAGAGGGCAGAAGCCTCGGAGCTGGTCTTGTACTGGCGGTCCACGGTGAAGCCCATGTCCTCCAGCTGGTTGGCCACGTAGTCGCCGATCATGCGCCGGCGGTCCTCCACCCGGATGAGGAAGGTCAGGGTGACGGGCTCACCGTCCACGGTCCACTTGCCGTCCACGAGCTCCGCGCCCATGGCTTCCATCTCCGCGGCGATGACCTCCTTGGCCTTGTCCGGGTTGTAGGCGTACTTAGCCTCGATCTCCCGCACCTTGTCCACGTAGCGGGCATAGTCCGGGAAGGCGGAGGTGATGGGCAGGAACTTAGGCTTGGCCAGGCCGCCGTAGATCTCCTGGGCGATGTAGGTGCGATCCACCAGCCAGTTCATGGCCTCGCGGATCTTGGCGTTGGAGAAGGGGTTGAGGCGGCCGTCGGTGAACTCGGCGGGGTTGAAGGTCAGCTCGTTGTAGGAGCCGAAGGACTGGAAGTAGGTCAGGTTTTCGTCGTCCCGCACCTTGGGGAAAATCTCGGGGTCGTTGACGGCAGGAGCGCCGTAGATGTCGATGTCGCCAGCCTGCAGCTGGGCCACTGCCGCGTTGGCCTCCTGCTGGGTGGTGAAGACCACCCGGTCCACCCAGGCGCCGGTGCGCTCTTCCATGGGAGCGGCCTCCTCCGGCGTGGGCGTGGGCTGCTCGGGCGCTGGCGTCGCTGTGGGGGCCTCTTCTGCCTTGGCCGGTGCTTCCGTAGGAGCCTCTTCCGGTGCTGCAGCAGTCGGGGTGGGCTCTGCGGACGGCTGGCAGGCTGCCATGAACAAGGCCACTACAATCAGCCAGGCCAGGACAGTCCAAGAGAACCGTTTGTGATTCTGCATGGCTACCTCCTTTTGAATGGGTTTTGGATGTGGTTGCCTGTACAAAAACGAATCTGATGAAGATGAAAGGAGTGAGTGCGCAATCCGGGACAACAAGCAGGCCTTATCCACATCCCAAACATTCTTGGGTTGCGTTCGCTATCAACGCCCGAGGCATGACATGGAAAAACAGCAGTTGCGCTGTCGAGGAACAAGCGACCGACGTCCGCGAGACCGGTCTCGCCGCCCTTCGCCATCGGCCCATGGTGGGGGATTTACAAAAAGGCGCGATGGGTGGAAAGGGAAACAGTGAGGCTAGCAACCTGCATGGTAGCATTTCTACGTTTTCCTGTCAAAAGAAAGGGGAAATTGCCTAAGCCATCAGTCCCATCTACTCTGCCTGGTCCAAATACGCGACCGGTTCCCGCCGCGTTGCGGGAACCGGTCGATGAGAGGGTCGTCCACCCAGACTTCCGGTCTGGGCTGGGACTGTCAGCAGTTTTCCGCGCGGGGTCGGCCCCTCAGATGTCGGCTCGGGCCGGTTCTCTCCCCAGCCCAGGGCGCTCGCTCTTCCGACCGGGACACGACTCCAACACAACCATGGACCACGGCATGTCGCATCTGATGACGCGCTGGACCAGTTGACGCGGCTCGGGTGAGCCCATCACCCCCAGCGGGCGGCCAGGAAGGGCAGCTCACTCAGGGTGGGGTAGGCGGGGAAGAGAGAGGCCAACATCTCTGCTGGCGTGCAGCTCTGGATGGCCAGGACCACCGGCGCCAGGACCGCCGCGGCCTGCTCGCCGAAGGCCATGCCTCCCTTCACCGTGCCCGTCTCCGCGTCGCTGATCAACCGCAGATAGCCCTCCACCGCCTGGGGATCGTCCAGGGCGTGGGCTTTCAATGCCCGGCCGTAGGAGATGGTCTGCACCTTCACCGGATGCCCCTCGGCTGCGGCCCGGGCCGGGGTCAGGCCCACCTGGGCCACCTGGGGCCGGGTGTAGACCGCCTGGATCCAGGCCTCTGGATTCAGAGGCGGCGTGGGCTGGCCCGTGGCCGTGCGGGCGGCAGTCCAGGCCTGGGCCAGGGCCTTGTTGGCCACCAGGGGCTGCCCGGTCACGTCCCCCGCGGCGAAGACGTGGGCCACCCCGGTGCGGGCGTGATCGTCCACCGCCAGGCCGCCCTTGGCCGGCCCTTCCGCAGCCGGCGCCAGCCCCAAGGCCTCCAGGTTCAGGCTGGCTACATCTGGCCGGCGACCGATGGCCACGAAGGCCTGCTCCGCCCGGAAGCGACGGCCATCCACCAGCTCCGCGGTGACGCCGCTCTCGTCCGCGTGGAGGGAGCGGGTGGGCACGCCGCCGATCATCTCCACGCCGTAGCGCTTGGTCAGGTGCATGGTCAGGGCCTGGCCCAGCTCCGGGTCAAAGGCCGGCAGCACCCCGTACTCGTCCACCAGCCAGGTGACCTTCACGCCCAGGGCGGCGAAGGCGTAGACGAACTCACTGCCGGTGAAGCCGCCCCCCACCAGGATCATGTGCTCGGGCAGGGCGGTCAGGTGCTTGGTGAAGCGGGGGGCGATGATGCGCTTGCCGTCCGGCTTCATCCCCGGCGGGAAAATGGGGACCGAGCCGGTGGCGATGATGACCTGGTCGAAGGCCAGGGAGCGGCTCTCCTCGCCCTGGGTGATGGCCAGCTCATGGGCTCCGGTGAAGCGAGCCTTGCCCTGGATCACCGTGACCCCCGCCTCCTTCAGGAGCTGGGCCTCCTGGCCGTTGAAGCGCTCCGCCACCTGGTGGATGTGGGCCGTCACCTCCTGCAGGGCCTGGGGCCCGAGCCGCTCCTGGGAGCCGTGCTCGTCCGCAGCGTGGAGCAGGATCTTGCTGGGCAGCAGGCTGTGCCATCCGGCCCGCCCGCCGATGGGCCCGTCGCTGATCAGCGTCACCGCCGCGCCGTGCCGGGCCGCCTCCAGGGCTGCGGTCACCCCGGCCGGCCCACCCCCGACGATGGCCAGTTCCGTTTTCTCCATGGCTCTCTCCTCCGTGTTTCTCTGTGACATCGTCTCTTTGTGACATCGTTTCTCTGTGACAGGACTTACGCAGTTAGATGAGAAAGAGGGACTTTTCCTTTGAGTGGAGCCGGTGGTGGAAAGCCGCCCGTGAAGACTTGCATCTGCAAACGCTCCTTGACCGTCCCCAAGGTTTCTTTCGGGGACCGGCGGAATCGTTGCAAGAGG
>WGCB01000487.1 GCA_015494005.1 Caldilineaceae bacterium | reverse complement strand
CGTAGGCCCAAGGCCCGGTCAGGCCGGCCAGGGTGCCCCCGACCATGCCGAAGGTGGAGGACATGCTCATGAGCTTGCCCCGCTGCTCCGGGATCTGCTCGCTGACCAGGGGCAGGTTGCTGACGATGGTGAACTCGAAGGCGAAACGCATGGCGGCCAGCCCGGCCACGGCCGGCAGCAGACCCACGTTGAGGACGGGCAGAAGCAGGTAGGAGACGAAGCTGGCCAGCCCGCCCAGGAGCACGCTGCGCCGTTTGCCCAGGCGATCCGTCACCAGGCTGACCAGGACGCTGCCGCACAGGTCCGCCACCCCGGCCACCAAGGCCACCGTCCCCAGGCTCGACGCCTCCAGGCCATACTCCCGGGCCAGCCAGACCCCGTGGGCGATGACCGTGTGGAGCAGGCTGAAGATGAGCAGGCCGCTGGTCGCGAGGGCAGCCCAGGCCGAGCGACGGTTCGGGCCCAGGTCGAAGAAGTCCCGGGCCCGGACGCCCAGGCTCTTGGGCGGATCTCCGGCGGCCTGGCGCGCGGCCTCCCGCTCGGCTTCCCGGGCCGCGTGTCCTGGGCTGCGGCGCACCGAGGGGAGCAGGCCGAAGATCGGCGTCATCAGGAGCAGAAATCCGCCCAGGACCAGGAAGGGGGCCCGCCACCCTGCCGCTGCGATGAGCTGGCCGGTCAAGTAGAGGCCCAGGATGCCCGAGAGGGCCCAGGAGTACTCCAGCATGCCCAGTCCCTGGGCCCGGCGGGCGTAGGGCAGGCGGGCGCTCATGTAGGCCTGAAGGGTGGGGATGAAGCCGGTGAAACCTGCGCCCATGAGCAGCATGCCCAGGGCGACGCTCCACAGGCCGGCGCTCAGGCCGATGACCAGGAGCCCGGCCGCGGTGAGGAGCAGGCCCGCCTGAAGGACGCGGCGGTAGCTGCGCCGGTCCGCCAGGACGCCGAAGATGGGCGCCAGCAGGCCGGTGATGTTGCGCAGGCTGATCATCCGGCCCAGGGTGACCGGGTCCAAGCCCATGCCTGCGGCGAAGATGGAGAGGAAGGGGCTGAAGAGCTGGGCCGTGGTGTCCACCGCCAGGCGGGTGGTCAGGGAGAGGCCCAGCAGGCGCGGGAAGGTGTCCAGTTTGGGCAGGGAAGCGTGGCGACGACGGGCCATGGACATGGGCTCCAGGCGTGGGTTCCAGGTGTGTGAATGGAGGGGATGGGATCAGCCGGAGCGCTATTTGTCCTTCTTCACCCGGCGCACGGTGGCCCCTGGCGGGGGGAAGAAAGTGAAGGTGAGAGGGTCGATCTCCTCGTTGAATTTCACAAACTCGAAGCGCATCTCCAGCTCGGTGGCGGTCTGGAAGGCCAGGGGGTAGTAGAATTTGCTGTCCAGCCAGACATTCAAGGGGCCCGGCGGGAAGATGCCCACCTCCTGGTCCAGGACGATCTCCACCCGGTAGGTGTCCCGGCCGGCCACCTCCTCTTCGCCCACCACGTTGATGCCCCGGGCCTGCTGGAGGGCAGCCAGCACGTCGTTGGGCAGGGTCTCCAGGAAGGAGCTGCCCACTGGCGCCCCGATCTCCGGGGTGTAGTCGGAGCGATCCACCACCGTGGCCATGTCCAGGAGGGGGCTGTAGAGCCAGCCCTCCTTGTCGTTCAGCACCAGGATGGTCCCCTTGAACTGGGGCGGCCCCTCCTCGATCTCCACCCGCAGGAACTTGGGCGGCTGGATCCAGACCTCCTGGAGCAGGCTCACATCCTTCAGGGTGAGGCGCACCCGCCCCTTGACGGTCTTCACCCGCTCCAGGCGGGAAGCCATCTTCTTGGCCAGCTCGTCGCTCTTGGGCGGGCCGCCGCCGCAGCCGCCCAGGAGCAGGGCCAGGACCAGCAGGAGCAGGGCCAGGCGCGGCGGTCGTTTCGTCCGAGGGATGTGCTGGGAGAAGGTGCGGGCGGGCGCGGCTTGCTTCATGGCGGGTGTCCTTTCGGGCTCCATTTTCGGGTTCATTCCTTGAGCCAGGATGTGCGTTTCACCAGCTCCATGACCACCAGGACCGAGCTGGCCACGCCGGTGGCCAGGATCCACTGGCCCAGGCTCAGGGGCGTGGTCTCGAAGGCCTTCTGCAGGGGCGGCCAGTAGATGACCAGCCCGTGCAGGGCCAGGCTCACAGCCACAGCCAGGACCAGCCAGCGGTTGGTGAAGAGGCCGATGCGGAAGACGCTGTGGTTCTGGCTGCGGCAGTTGAAGACATTGAACATCTGGAAGAGCACCAGGGTGGTGAAGGCCATGGTCCGGGCCAACTTCAGGATGGCCTCCGGCGGGCCCTGGAAGCTGGTCAGCTCCAGCAGGCCGTGGGGCATGTAGCCGTCCAGGACCAGGAGGGTTCCCGCGGTCATCACCAGGCCCACCAGACCGATGGTCAGCCACATGACCCGGTTGATGACTGGCTGGTTCTTGTCCCGGGGCGGCCGCTGCATGAGATCCGGCTCCGGCGGATCCACGCCCAGGGCCAGGGCCGGCCCGCCGTCGGTGACCAGGTTGATCCAGAGGATCTGGACGGCCAGCAGGGGCAGGAAGAAGCCCCCCTCCTGGCTGCGCAGGGCCAGGGTCCCCTCCAGGAGGATGGCCACGAACATGGTCATCACCTCCCCCGCGTTGCTGCTCAGGAGGTAGCGGATGAACTTGCGGATGTTCTCGAAGATGTTGCGCCCGGCCTCGATGGCGGCCACGATGGTGGCGAAGTTGTCGTCCGCCAGGATCATGTCCGCGGCCTCCTTGCTCACGTCCGTGCCGGTGATGCCCATGGCCACGCCGATGTCCGCCTGCTTCAGGGCCGGCGCGTCGTTCACCCCATCCCCGGTCATGGCCACCACCTGGTCCAGGGCCTGGAGCGCGTTGACGATGCGCAGCTTGTGCTCCGGGTTCACCCGGGCGTAGACGCTCACCCGCTGCACCTGCTCCCGCAGAGTTGTGTCGTCCCAGCGGCTGAGCTCCTGGCCCGTGGCCGCCACCGCGCCGTCGTCGGCAATGCCCAGCTCCTGGGCGATGGCCAGGGCGGTGAGGGCGTGGTCCCCGGTGATCATGATGGTGCGGATGCCGGCGCGCCGGGCCGTCTCCACCGCCGGCTTGGCCTCGGGACGGGGCGGGTCGATCATGCCCACCAGCCCCTCCCAGATCAGCTCTTGCTCCACCCGCTCGGGCCGGTAGTCCCCCTGCTCGTCCCGGGCGTCTGGGGGCACCTGGCGGGAGGCGAAGGCCAGGGTGCGCAGGGCCTGCCGGGCCAGCTCCTCGTTGCGGCGCAGGATGGCCTGGCGCACCTCATCGGTGAGGGGGGCGATCTCCTCCCCCTGGCGGATGAAGGCGCAGAGCTCGATGACCACGTCCGGCGCCCCCTTCACGAAGGCGATCTCCTGGCCATCCAGCCGGTGGATGGTGGTCATGCGCTTGCGCTCGGAGCTGAAAGGGATCTCGCCCTGCCGGGGGATCTCCTGGCGGAGTCTGTCCACGTCCAGGCCTGCCTTCCGGGCCAGGACCAGCAGGGCCCCCTCGGTGGGGTCCCCCAGGATCTCCCAGCGCCCCTCCGGATCCTGGACCAGCTGGGCGTCGTTGTTCAGCACGCTGGCCAGGAGCAAGGTGCGCAGGGCCGGATCTTCTCCGGAGACAGGCCGTCCGTCCGGAGATCTCAGGACGCCCCGGGGCTCGTAACCCTCCCCCTCCACCTGGATGAGCTGGTCCGTGCCCAGGAGCACGGTGCGGACGGTCATCTCGTTGCGGGTGAGGGTGCCGGTCTTGTCCGTGCAGATGACCGTGGCGCTGCCCAGGGTCTCCACCGCGGGCAGCCGGCGGACAATGGCGTTGCGCTCGGCCATGCGCCGCACCCCCAGGGCCAGGACCGCGGTCACCACGGCCGGCAGCCCCTCCGGGATGGCCGCCACGGCCAGGGCCACGCCGAACAGGAAAACACCGAAGACCACGTCCAGGGTCAGCCGCCCGGCCTCCAGGAGCCCGGTCACCGTAACCACCAGGGTGATGGCCAGGACCAGCAGGCCCAGCTGCTTGCCCACCCGCGCCAGCTCCCGCTGCAGGGGCGTTTCCTCGTGCTCCGCCTCCTGGAGCATGGTGGCGATGCGGCCCATCTCCGTGGCCATGCCTGTGGCCACCACCACCGCCTCGCCTCGCCCGTAGGTGATGGCCGTGCCCATGAAGACCATGTTGCTCCGATCCCCCAGGGGGGCGTCCGGTCGCTCCAGGGGCCTGGTCTGCTTGTGCACCGGCACCGACTCGCCGGTCAAGGGGGACTCGTCCACGTTCAGGTTGAAGGCCTGGATCAGCCGTCCGTCCGCGGGGACCCGGGCCCCGGCCTCCAGCAGGAGGATGTCCCCGGGCACCAGCTCCCGGGCAGGGATGCGCCGGGGCATGCCGTCCCGCCGCACGCTGGACTCGGGCGCGGCCATGGCCTTCAGGGTCTCCACCGCCTTCTCCGCCCGGTACTCCTGGACGAACCCCAGGATCCCGTTGAGGAGCACGATGGCCATGATGACGATGGCGTCGTAGGGCAGGGGCTCGTCCATCTGGATGAGCCAGATGAGCAGGGAGACCAGGGCGGCGATGAGGAGGACGATGACCAGGGGCTCCAGGAACTGGCGTACCAGGATCTGGAGGGGGCCATCCCGGCGTTCCGTCTGCAGCTCGTTGGGACCGTAGCGCTCCAGGCGGCGGCGGGCCTCCTCTGTGGAGAGGCCCCGCTCCGGGTCCACCCCCAGGCGGGCCAGGACCTCCTCCACGGGCAGGACGTGCCAGGGAGCGGGCTCGGGCGCGATGCTGCCGTCCTCACTGGCTGGGCCGGCCAGCTGCGAGGAT
>WGCB01000486.1 GCA_015494005.1 Caldilineaceae bacterium | reverse complement strand
TCCCATCACCGACCTGATCCTGACCAGCGACAGCCCCACGGCTCTGGGAGACACCACCACCTTCACCGTCTCTGTGACCGGCGGCCAGCCTGTGGGCCTGGTCCTGGACTTCGGCGACGGCTCCAAGGCCCTGGGCACGCTGGACGCGTCCGCGGCCGGCCCAACGGCTGGGCTGCGGCCGGCCATCGTCGGCGGCGAGGAGGCGGCTCCCGGGGCCTGGCCCTGGATGGCGGCCCTGATCTCGGCCTCTGCCACGGACGCCTACCAGGGGCAGTTCTGCGGCGGCGCCCTGATCCACCCCAACTGGGTGCTCACCGCGGCCCACTGCGTCAACGGCGCGGACCCCAGCAGCCTCCACGTGGTCCTGGGGCGGCACGACCTGCGTACTTCGGACGGTGAGCGCATCCCGGTGGACCAGATCGTCCAACATGCGGACTACGATCCCTCCACCACGGACTCGGACCTGGCCTTGCTGCATCTGGCCCAGCCCTCCCAGGCGCCGGTCCTGCCCGTGGTCGCCCAGGGGGACAGCGCCGGACTGACCACGCCGGGGGTCCTGGCTATGGTCACCGGCTGGGGAGACACTCGGGAGCAGGGCGTGGGCACCTACCCGCCCACCCTGCACCAGGTGGGCGTGCCCATCGTCTCCCAGAGCGCCTGCACCGGGGCCTACGGCTCGGCCATCACCGACAACATGCTGTGCGCCGGTTACCAGCAGGGGGGCAAGGACTCCTGCCAGGGGGACAGCGGGGGCCCCTTGATGGTCCCAGACCAGGCGGGCACGGGCTGGGTGCAGGCCGGCATCGTCAGCTGGGGCTACGACTGCGCTCAGGCTGGCTACTACGGCGTCTACACCCGGGTCTCCCGTTTCCGTACCTGGATCGAGAACCAGACCGGGCCCTTGGGAGGCTCGGAGGCCACGGTGACTTTCGCCCACGGCTACACGGAGCCGGGCAGCTACACCGTCACCGTGACGGCCACCAACGCGGTGAGCACCGTGGTGGATTCCCTGGTGGTGACTGTCCAGGCTCCCAGCAGCGGCACCCCGGCTTTGCGCACCTCCACCGCGGAGACCGGTTACCAGGTGCCGGGTACGGTGGCCCGCACCAACCAGGAGGCCGCCACCGGTGACGCAGACGTGGATCGGGCCCACAACTTCGCCCGGGAAAGCTACAACTACTTCTGGCAGCGCTTCAACCGTCACAGCTACGACGGCAACGGCGCTCTGATCCGCTCCACGGTCCACTACGGCCAGGGCGTCCAGCAGGCCTTCTGGGACGGGCTGCAGCTGATCTACGGCGAAGGCTTCCCCACCCGGGACCTGGTGGCCCACGAGTTCACCCATGCGGTGATCCAGTCCACCGCGGATCTGGAGGGGCAGTGGCAGTCCGGGGCCCTGGCCGAGAGCCTGGCCGACCTCTTCGCCGCCCTGGTGGACGGGGACGACTGGCTCATCGGCGAGGACCTGCCCGCCGGTCTGCGGGACGGGCAGGACGCGCTGCGGGACCTGGAGGACCCGGCTCGCCTGGGCCAGCCCGCCCACGTGGACGACTGGGTGGCCACCTGCGTGGACCAGGAGGGCATCCACGACAACAGCGGCATCCTGAACCGGGCCCTGGTCCACATGGCCGGCGCCATGGGCCGGGAGAAGCTGGGCCAGATCCTCTACCGGACCATGACGGTCTATCTCCAGCCCACTTCCAGCTTCCAGGACGCCCGGCAGGCCATCCTCCAGGCTACCCGGGATCTCTACGGCATAGGCCCCGAGCTGAGCGCGGTCCAGGCTGGCTTCGACCTGGTGGGGCTGGACGAGAACTGGACGCCCCCAGCCAACAGCTGCACCTGCGCGGTGGCCACGGCCCTGGATCTGCCCACGGCTCGCGGCCAGCAGGTGACCGCCCTGGAGGCCCTGCTCACCCTCTATCGCCTGCGGGATGAACTCTTCGCCGGCAGCGGTGCGGGCCAGCACTTCCGGGAGCTCTTCTACACCCACACGGCCACGGTGAGCGCCTTGCTTCTCCAGGATGCGGCCCTGCGGGAGCAGGCGGCCCAGATCCTGCGGGAGGCCACGCCAGGGCTCCAGAAGCTCCTGGACGGGGATCCGAACCAGGATACGGTCAGCGCGGCCTTGATCCAGGACGCCCTGGACTTCGTGGATGCCCTCCTGGTCGCGGC
>WGCB01000485.1 GCA_015494005.1 Caldilineaceae bacterium | reverse complement strand
TCCTCAACGACGACGAGATCCGCACCCTGCAGGGGCTGGAGACCCCCGTCTCCCCTCAGGATCGGATCTCCATCGTGCCGGCCATGGCCGGCGGCGCAGGGAAGGGAGGGGGCGTATGAAACGGCTCAACCGGGATCAACTCCTGGAGCTGGCCAGACGCGAAGTCCAGGAGATCAGCCCGCCGGAGCTGGAGGAACGTCTGGCTCAGGGCGAAGATCTGACAGTCATCGACATCCGGGAGCGGGATGAGTTCGTCCAAGGGCACATCCCCCAGGCCCGCTTCATCCCCCGGGGCTTCCTGGAGCTGCAGGTGGAGCAGGTGCAGCCGGACCGGAGCAAGCCGGTGGTGATCTACTGCGCAGGGGGCGTTCGCTCCCTCCTGGCCGCCCGCAACCTGAAGGAGATGGGCTACGAGAACGTCATCTCCCTGGTGGGGGGCTTCAACGGCTGGAAGAACGCGGGGCTGCCCTTCACCGTGCCCACGGTGTTGACCGACGAGCAGCGCATCCGCTACAGCCGCCACACCATGCTCCCAGAGATGGGCGAGGAGGGGCAGATCCGCCTGCTGGAGAGCAAGGTCCTGCTCATCGGCGCGGGCGGGCTGGGCAGTCCGGCGGCCATGTACCTGGCCGCGGCCGGCGTAGGGACCTTGGGCATCGTGGACTTCGACACGGTGGACGTCTCCAACCTCCAGCGGCAGCTCCTCCACGGCCACAAGGACGTGGGCCGGCCCAAGGTGGCCTCCGCGGCAGATCGCATCCAGGACATCAACCCGGACGTGACCGTGCAGGCCTACCAGGAGCCCATCACCAGCGCCAACGCCCTGGCGATCATCCGGGAGTACGACGTGGTCATCAACGGCTCGGACAACTTCCCCACCCGCTACCTGGTCAACGACGCCTGCCACTTCCTGGGCAAGCCCCTGGTGGACGCCAGCATCTTCATGTTCGAGGGGCAGGTGACGGTCTACCAGCCAGCCGCGCCGGAGCGGGGGATCGAGGGCGGGCCCTGCTACCGCTGCCTCTACCCGGACCCGCCGCCCCCGGGCGAGGTGCCCAGCTGCGCGGAGGCCGGGGTGCTGGGCGTGCTGCCGGGCATCATCGGCTCGGTCCAGGCCATCGAGGCCATCAAGCTGCTCCTGGGCCTGGGCGAGCCCCTGGTGGGGCGCCTCCTCCTGGTGGACACCCTGGACATGACCTTCCGCACCCTGAAGGTGCAGCGGGATCCCGGCTGCCCTCTCTGCGGCGACCAGCCCACCGTGACCGAGCTCATCGACTACGAGCAGTTCTGCGGCCTGCCCAGCGGACTGACCAGCGGCCAGGCCAACGGCGCGAGGCAGGAGGCCGTGCCTGCGCGATAGGCGGAAGACGGTAGACGAAAGATAGAAGACATTGGTTGGCCTGGAAGCAATTCAGCGCTGGCCAATCAACCGGTCACCCAATCAACCAATCAACTGATCGAATTACCCAATTCACCCAACTCACCATGACCATTCTAGCGACCAAAATCACACCGTTGACCCAACCGACAACCCGATCCCCCGGCCCGGAGAGCCTCCTGGCCCGGATCGGCAACACCCCGCTGCTGGATCTCTCCTTCTTCGCCCAGCGGGCTGGGGTGGCCCCAGGCGTGCAGCTCATGGCCAAGGCCGAGTGGTTCAACCTGAGCGGCTCGGTGAAGGCCCGCCCGGCCCTGCGCATCGTGGAGGAGGCGGAGCGCCGGGGGGAGCTGACGCCGGACAAGGTCCTCATCGACAGCAGCTCGGGCAACACGGCCATCGCCTACGCCATGATTGGGGCCATCAAGGGCTACCGGGTGCGCCTGGTCATGCCCGGCAACGTCAGCGCCGAGCGCAAGGCCCTGGTCAAGGCCTACGGCGCGGAGCTGGTGGAGACGGATCCTCTGGAGGGGCCGGACGGAGCCATCCAGGTGGTGCGGGAGATGGTGGCCCGGGAGCCGGAGCGCTACTTCTACGCCAACCAGTACGACAACGACGCCAACTGGCGGGCCCACTTCGAGACCACCGGCCCGGAGATCTGGCGGCAGACAAGGGGGCGGATCACCCACCTGGTGGTGGGCCTGGGGACCACCGGCACCTTCACCGGGGTGGGGCGCTACCTGAAGCAGCGCAACCCGGCGGTGCAGCTGGTGGCCATCCAGCCCGAGGACGAGATGACCGGCATCGAGGGGTTGAAGCACCTGGCCACAGCCATCGTCCCCGGCATCTACGACCCCACCCTGGCCGACCGCTTCGTCACCGTGGACGCGGAGACGGCCTGGGAGACCAGCCGCCGCCTGGCCCGGGAGGCAGGGCTCTTCGTGGGCTTCAGCGCTGGCGCGGCCGTGGCCTCAGCCATCAAGGTGGCCCGGGAGCTCACGGAAGGGCTGGTGGTCACCGTCCTCCCGGACGACGGCAGCAAGTACGTCAGCCTGGGCATCTTCGACTGAGCTTCGACTGAGGTTCGGCAGGGATGGGAGGGGGCTCAGGCCTCCTCCCGCCCCAGCACGTGACGGTTCATCCAGCCCAGGAGGGCGTCGTTCTGGGCCTGGCGCACCTCCACCGGCCCGGCGATGGAGCCGCCGTGGGGGCTCTTGGGCAGGCGCACCATCTCCACCACGCAGCCGTTGGCCTTGAGCACCGTGTAGAACTGCTCCGACTGCTCCGCGGGGCAGCGGTAGTCCGCCTCCCCCTGGACGAGCAGGGTGGGGGTGGTGCAGCGGTGGGCATAGGTGATGGGCGAGCAGCGCCGGTAGACCTCCGGGATCTCCCAGGGCGTGCCCCCCAACTCCTCCACCGCGAACCAGGGGCCGATGTCGCTCACCCCGTAGAAGCTCACCCAGTTGGTCACCGGATTCTCCGGGATCGCGGCCTTGAAACGATCCGTCTGGCCCACGATCCAGCAGGTCAGATTGCCGCCGCCCGATAGACCACCCACTGCGAGCCGATCCGGGTCGATCAGGCCCAG
>WGCB01000484.1 GCA_015494005.1 Caldilineaceae bacterium | reverse complement strand
CTCCAGGACCTGGAGCACCCGTTCCACCAGCTCCCCCACCGGGCGATGGGTCTCCACCCGCAGGTGATGCTCCGGCCGGATGGGGTAGGCCCAGCAGCCGTCGTAGCGGGCCAGGAGCGCCTGCATGGCCGCCCAGGAGCTGATGCGGTGGGGGGAGTCCGTGCGCTGCGCCAGCCGACGGCGCCACTCCCCCTCCTCCAGCGTCGTCTCCACCACCAGGAGCCGGGCCCGGTAGCGCTGGGCCAGCTCCTGTCCGGTCGCGTAGCCTTGGGGGTAGGAGAGGGGCGTGTCCACGATGACGCTGAGGCCCAGGCCCAGCTGGGTCTCGGTCACCTGCCAGGCGATCTGGTAGGCCAGCTGGTTGCCCTGGGGCAGGTGGTAGAGGTGATCCTTGGCGTCGTCCTTGTCCACCAGGGGCCAGCGGAGGCGGCGAGCCAGGGCCCGGGCCAGGCTGCTCTTGCCCGTGGCCGGGTGCCCCTTCATGAGCAGGAGATGGGGGACGGTCTGGATCGTGGGCGAAGGCATGGATCAGCTGCCGAAGATGCGGAAGTGGCGGGGATCCACCCGGCTGGCCTGGTGCATGAGCACCGCGTTCATCACCTCGATGGCCATGCGGCTCTCCAGGGTGACGCCGGCCCGGACGCCCACGCAGGGGTCGTGGCGTCCTTTGCGCAGCTGGAAGTCGATCTCCTCCAGGTTCTTGCGCACGGACTGCTGGGGCTTGGCGATGGTGGCGGTGGGTTTGAAGCCCACCCGGAAGACCAGGGGCATGCCCGTGGTGATGCCGCCGATGAGGCCCCCGTGCCGGTTGCTCTGGTAGCCGCTGCGGCGGATGGGGTCGTTGTTCTCGCTGCCCCGTCGGGCCACCACCTGGACGCCGTCGCCCATCTCGCAGGACTGGGCCGCGTGCAGCCCGCCCAGCGCGCCCATGAGCCGCAGCTTCAGGCTGTTGTAGAGGGGATCCCCCACCAGGGCAGGCACGTTGACCGCCACCACCTCCACCATGGCCCCCAGGGAGTCCCCCTCGATGCGGGTGCGCTTGATGAGCTGGGCCGCCTCCTGGGCGAAGTCCGGGTCCAGGGAGCGGATCTCCGCCGCCTCCAGCTGGGCCTCCACCGCCTGGAGCTCCTGGGCGGGGACCTGGACGTCCTGGGTGTGTCGGAAGAGCTCCTGGAAGTGCTGGGCCAGGCTGCGGGAGGCCTTCAACGGGCCCACCTGGACGATGGAGGAGAGGAAGGCGGTGTTGAATCTGTCCTGGAGGAAGAGGCGGGCGATGGAGCCGCCGATGACGTCGGAGATGGTGGAGCGGTAGCTGGAGCGGCCGCCGCCCCGCACATCCACGAAACCCTGGGATTTGTGGAACTTGACTAGGTCCGTGTGGCCTGGTCGCACCTCGCCCTGGGGACCGGCGAACTGCTCGTAGTGGCGGGATCGCTTGGAGGCGGAGAGGACCAGCGCGGCGATGGGCTCCCCAGTGGTGAAGCCCTCCTGGTAGCTCTCGGTCTGGAAGTGCTGCTCCTCCAGGTGGACGTGGAGCTCCGGCCCGGCCAGCAAGCGCTCCGTCTCCCCCTCCGCGTAGAGGCCGGAGAGGAAGAGCACCTTGTCCGCCTCCTGGCGGGGGGTGCCGTGCTTGCTGCTGCCCGGCCGTCGCCGGTCCAGGTAGCGCTGCACGGCCTCCCGGGAGAGGCGCAGGCCCGGCGGGCATCCGAAGACGATGGTGGTGATGGCTGGGCCGTGGGACTCACCGGCCCCGGCCACAGCGAAGAGAGGACCTCCCAGGATCTCCATGGCGGCGCTCCCTCACTTCCCCCCGGACATGTGCTCTACGTCGAAAACGTGGGCGTGGAGGTTGGCCACCCACTGTTTTCCTTCCTGGGTCAGGCGCAGGAAACGCAGGGCGTCCTGGATGTAGGGGTTCACCGTGTTCCAGTAGAAGCGGGAGTAGTTCTGGCGCATCTGCTCCGGGTTCTCGTAGCCCAGCTGCTTGTTCAGCCCCGTCTCTTCGAACTCGTAGAAGAGGGCCGGGATCTTGCGCAGGTAGCCCGGATCCCCCAGCTGGCCGATGAAGTCCGCGGCCCGGACCAGGCCGGCGTAGGTGTTGGTCTGCTGGTAGAACTCGTCCTCGGGGATGGGGAAGCGGGTCATCTCGATGTAGTTGGCGATGATGTCCGTGTCGATGTCCAGGAAGAGGGGGCGCTGGAACCGCTCCCGGATGAAGAGCTTGCTGCGGTCCACGTGGTAGGGGGTGAGGGCCGCGTCCGTGCCCCCGTAGGGGATCTCCACCGTCTCGTCGCCGATGCCCGTGGCCACCCGGGTGCCGTTGTCGTTCTGGCAGATGCCCCGGACGAAGCCGATGTCGTGGCAGAGCAGGGCCATGGTGAAATGGAGCCAGTGGCGAGGGGTCACGCCTCCCTCCAGCAGGTGCTTGCCCTTGAGGATGGCCTGGCCCACCAGGGTCACCATGATGGTGTGCTCTGTGTTGTGGTAGAGGGCATCCGAGTTGGAGAGGTTCTCCAGGGCCAGTTGCCCCACCCAGCGGATGGTCTCGGAGAGCAGGGTTTCCCGAGTGCCGTAGGTCTGGCGAAACGCTTGTTCCAGGGCATCGATGAAGTGCTTGATGAGGATGTTCTGCAGATTGAGCATGGCAAGGTACCGATGGGGGGAAGAACGTCGTTGCCGGCCTCTCTTCCCGGAAGGTCTGGTGGATGGGACTGGGAACGAGCGTGAAGTGGACTGCTTCTCGAGGGGGATTGTACTCTACCCTGTTCCCTCTGACAAAAGATTTACCTCCTCGTTCTAATATTTTCTAATATATCGGCGAAAGTGCGCAGCTGTCCAGGGGGAGAATGCGCAAATTGGCCGAAGGAGAGTGGGGTTTCTGGACCATTCCGCCCGAGCAGCTCAGACCCGGTAGAGCCGGTCCAGGTAGCGCTTGAGGAGTTCGTCCACCAATCCCCGCAGGGGCATGGTGGCCGCCATGCCGTAGATGGGCGCCATGCCTCCCTGGGCCTGGGGTTGGGCCTTGACCTCCGCCACGGCGTCCCGCAGATCCGCCAGGAAACGCTGGGCCACGCCGGGGGCCGTGTGGCGCAAGGTCACCGCGATGTGGATGGCCGGAGGGCGGTGCAGGCCGTTCAGGCTCCAGCCCCGCTGAGCCATGGCGTCCAGCACCCGGTAGATGTCCAGCCCGTCCGCGGTGAAGGCCACCACGAACAGGGATTCCCCCAGCAGGCGCAGCTCCGGCATGGCCGCCACCCCGGCCCGGATGAAGGCCGCGGCCGCCAGGATGAGGCGGGTGGCCTCCAGGTAGCCCTCCTCGCCCATGCTCACCAGGGCCGCCCAGCAGGCCGCGCTCAGCCCGCCGGGCCGGCTGCCGGCAAAGGTGGGGGAGAGGTAGAGGCCGCCGGGCCAGTCGCTGGTGGTGTAGTACTGGAAGCGGCGCAGCTCCGGTCGCCGGTAGAGGATCACCGACGTGCCCTTGGCCGCGTAACCGTACTTGTGGGTGTCCGCGGAGATGGAGGTGACCCCAGGCAGGCGGAAGTCGAAGGGAGGCACCGGGTGGCCCAGCTTCTCGGCCCAGGGCAGGACGAAGCCGCCCAGGCAGGCGTCGGTGTGGAAGCCGATGCCCCGCTCCCGGGCCAGCTCCGACAGCTGGGCGATGGGGTCCACCACGCCGTGGGGGAAAGAGGGGGCCGATCCCACCAGCACCACCGTGTTCCGGGTGATGGCCCGCCGAGCCGCCTCCACGTCCGCGGCGAAGGTCCGGTCCACGGGGATGCGCACCTGCTTGATGCCGAAGTAGCGGGCCGCCTTGTCGAAGGCTGCATGGGCCGTCACCGGCAGGACCATCTCCGGCCGGGTGATGCCCCGCTCCTCTCGGGCCCAGTCCCGGTAGGCCTTCATGGCCAGGAGGATGCTCTCCGTGCCCCCGGAGGTGACCGTGCCGCAGACCTCCTCCCCGGGCGCGGCCTGCTCCCGGACCGCGGCCGCACCCAGCATCTCGCCGGTCATGGCCACGATCTCCGCCTCGAATTTCACGATGCTGGGCCAGAGGTCCGCGTGGAGGGGGTTGGTCTGGGAGTGGAGGGCGTAGACCCGGTTGAGGAAGTCGATGTGCTCCTGGCCGCCGTGGTAGACCGCGCCGGAGGCGAACCCCTGTTTCCAGCGGGCCTCCTCCAGGGCCTGCATGGCCGCCATCTCCTCCAGAATCTCCTCCCGGGGGCGGCCCTGGGCTGGCAGCCGGGCGAAGCTGGGGAAGCGGCCTCGGTAGGGCTTCAGGCTGGGCTCCAGCTCGTCCAGCAGCTTCTCGTACTCCCGTTCCAGGAGCCGCCGCAGGGGAGGCAGCCTCTTCAACCCCCGCTCCAGCCCTGCCAGGACGGGGCCGGGCAGTCGGTTCATGGCCTGGATCAGACGTTCCGTGAGCAAGGCTCAGCTCCTTCCCGACAGGCAAGAATGACCTGCACCCAATCAACCAATCCACAAGTCAACCCAATCCTTCAATCCCCTCCATCCGCGCGTGGACCCCGTGGACCCGCCGGTAGATCTCCCGGAAGGCCCGGTACATCTCCCGGTAGACGGGCCGGGTGGCCGGGTCCGGCTGGAAAACCTGGACCACCCGCACCTGGTCGGGGATCTCGGCCACGGTCAACGCGCCCAGGGCCAAGGCCGCCAGCAGGGCCACGCCCCGGGTGTTGGCCTGGATGGGCTCCTCCACCTGGTGGATGGGCCGCTCCAGCACGTCCGCCAGGATCTGGCACCACACTTCCGAGTTGGCCCCGCCGCCGATGAAGCGGATGCCCTCGAAGGGCCGCTTCGTGAAGCGCTCCACGTAGCCCAGCAGCCAGCGGGCGTTGAAGGCCACCCCCTCGAAGACGGCTCGCAGCATGTGCAGCCGGTTTGTCTGCAGGGAGAGGTGGTGGAAACCGCCTCGCACCCGGTGGTCGTCCACGGGCGTGCGCTCCCCGTTCAGCCAGGGGGTGAAGAGAACCCCACCGCTGCCCGGGGAGACCTGGGCCACCAGCCGGTCGAAGAGGCGGTAGAAGTCCGCAGGGGGCGCGGACGGGCCCAGCTCGTCCGGGTGGTAGAGGAGGTTGTCCCGCAGCCAGGCCAGGCAGGCCCCGGCCGTCTCCTGCTCGTTGACCAGGAAGTAGCGGCCGGGCAGGGCCGAGGGCAGGGAGGCCATGTTGTGGAAGAGGTCCGTCTTCTTGAAGGGCACGTGGCAGCTGATCCAGGCGGAGGTGCCGATGTAGAGGTGGGCCTGGTAGTCCGCCACCGCGCCGGAGCCGATGGCCGCGGAGTGGAGGTCCGGCGTGCCCAGGATCACCTGGGCCGTGGCGGGGATGCCCAGCTCCTGGGCCACGGCTGGCTGCACCGTCCCCAGGATGTCCACGGCCCGCTTCAGATCCGGCAGCTTCTCCCGCTCGATCCCGGCCAGACGCAAGAGCAGCGGGTCGTAGTCGATGCGGTGGATGTCCCGGTTGTCCGTGACCCAGTGCAGGGTGATGGAGTCCACGGAGGCGGCGAACTGGCCGGTGAGACGCAGGTTCAGGTAGTCCTTGGGCTCCAGGAACTTGTGGGCCTGCTGGTAGATCGCCGGCCGTTCGTGCTTCAGGTAGAGGATGTGGGCGATGGAGTCCTTGCCCGAGCGGGTGGGGATGCCCCCGGTGCGGCGGATCCAGTGCCAGAGCTTGTCCACCCCGTAGCCTTCCAGGGTGATGGGCCCGCCGGTGATCCGCCGCACGTAGGGCGCGCCCCGGGCGTCCATCCAGATGATGGCGTTCATCAGGGGACGCCCGGCCCGGTCCACGGCCACGGTGCCGGACCACTGGGCGGTGCAGGCCACTGCAGCCACCTGCTCCCGCTCCTGGGGGTGGCGGCTGAGGAGGCGGCGGGTGGCCGTCACGATGGCCTGCCACCACTCCTCCGGGTCCTGCTCCGCGCCGCCGTCGGGTAGGAGGATGAGCCCGGTCTCCTGGAGCTCGCTGTCCAGGATGCGACCCCGGGCGTCGGCCAGGGCCACCTTGGGGCCGGAGGTGCCCAGGTCCACGGCCAGGATGCGTGTCTGTTCGTCCATGGTGCGTGCTCTGGGGAAATGCTGGGGGAAAGTCACAGGTGGGGGATGGGACCGCTGGCCAGATCTAGGGCTCGGGGAGACCCTTGGCCCGGGCCACGAAGGCCCGCACCGCGGCGTGGTCCTTGCGCCCTGGGGCCCGCTCCACGCCGCTGCTCACGTCCACACCCCAGGGCTGCACCGTCTCCACGGCCCTGGCCACGTTCGCCGGCGTCAGCCCGCCCGCCAGGAGCAAGCGGACGCTCCGGGCCAGCTCCTGGGCCACAGCCCAGTCCGCCTTCCTGCCGGTGCCCCCGTAGGCCTGGGGATCGTAGGCGTCCAGCAGGAGCTGCGGGCCGTCGGGCAGACCCAGCTCCGCGTACCACTCCGCGTCGGCCAGGGCCTCCTCCCGGCTGGAAGGGCGCAGGGCCTTGAAGGCACGCCCGGCCAGCTGCTCCAGCAGGACCGGCGGCTCACCGCCGTGTAGTTGCGCGTAGTCAACCGTGGCTTCCTCGAGGATGGCCTGGACCGCTTCCAGGGGCTCGTCCACGAAGACGCCCACGGTTCGAGGCAGCGGGCCGTCGATGCTATCACGAAGTTCGGCCAGGATCCCCCGAACCTGGGCCGGCGTCACGTAGCGGGGGGAGGGCGGATAGAAGATGAAGCCCAGCAGGTCCGCGCCGGCCTGGGCGGCCACCTGGGCGTCCTCCAGGTTGGTGAGGCCGCAGATCTTCACCCGGATTTCCCTGGGTTTCCCGCTCATGGCCGGGCCTCCCGGGGATGGCCGGGGCGCTCCGGCAGGTGATCCAGGAGCTGGCCCAGGTGGCTCAGGTGGATGAAAGGCGGCGCATCCCCTGGGGACCAGCCGTTGCCCTCGTGGCTGTTGTGGCGGTCGATGAGGAAGGCGGTGGCCAGCCCCGCGGCCTGGGCGCCCGCGCAGTCATCGTCCACCCGATCCCCCACGAAGGCCGCGTGCTCTGGGGCGCTCCCCAGCCGGGCCAGGGCCGCATGGAAGGGCTCCGGCCGGGGCTTGCGGCCTACGCCGTCGTCCCCAGCCACCACCACGGCGAACGCCTGGGTCAGCCCATGGTGCTCCAGGAAGCGGAGTGTGCTCTCCCGGCTGCGCTGGGTGATGATGCCCAGGCGCCAGCCCCGCTCCCGCAGGGTCCGCAGCACCGGTCTCGCGTCCGGGTAGAGGGGCGGCACCGGGTTGGCGCTGAAGAAGGCGTAGACCCGCCGCTCCAGCTCGCCCCGGGGATCCGGGATGCCCAGCTGGGCCAGGGCCCGGCGCTGCAGCTCTGCCCAGAGCTGGCGCCAGCGCTCCTCGTCCGGGTGGTCGCTCAGGCGGAGCTGGGCGCTGGCCTGGTAGACCCACTGCATCTGCTCCTGGAAGGCCTGGCTCACCGCCTCCGCCGGCCGGGGATGGCCCCACTCGGCCAGCTTGGCAGGCAGGAGGACATGCCCGTGCTGCACCAGGGTACCGTCCAGGTCGAAGAGGATGGTGGAGAGGGTGGAAGTTGGGCTCAGGTTCATCGGGACGCGCTCGTTTCTCGTCTGAACTGCAGTCAATTTGAAGGCAAAAGTTTTCGCAGCTCTCGCCGGATGCGCCATCCGGCGGGTCACGGACCCGCCTAGCGCCTCCAAAATTGCCGGTTCCAATTTGACTTGAGTTTGGTCACAGGCCGATGCCCAGCCACTGGAGCACCAGCACGATGATGGGGGCGATGGCGATGGCTGGGAGCAGGTCGCCCACCCGGATCTTCTTCAGCTCCAGCAGGCCCAGGCCGATGCCCAGGATGAGGATGCCGCCGGTGGCCGTGAGCTCCACCACCCAGGGCGTGTTCCGGCTCACGTCCCCCAGGCTGCTGCCCAGGAGCATGGCCAGTCCGCTGATCCCCCCCTGGACCACCCCCACGGTCACCGCACTGAGGAGGACTCCCGGCCCCAGGGTGGCGGCGAAGGGGATGGCCGCGAAGCCGTCCAGGGTGCTCTTGATGGCCAGGAGCTGGTAGTCGCCCAGCAGGCCGTCCTGGATGCTGCCCAGGATGGTCAGCGGGCCGACGCAGAAGAGCAGGCTGGTGGTGACGAAGGCCCGGGTCACGTTCCAGCCGGCCACCTTGCCCTGGCCCAGCCGCTCTCCCCAGCGCTCCTCGGCCATGCGGCCCAGCGCGTTCAGGCCATCCTCGATGCGCAGGAGCTCCCCGGCCACGCCGCCCAGGAGGATGCTGAACATGGGAATGAGGATGTTGGCCGTGCTCAGGGCCATGCTCATGCCGATGGTCACGGTGAGCAGCCCTAGGCCGGCCATGACCGTCTCCTGCACCTTTCGGGGGAGGCGGTTGCCGGCCAGCGCGCCCAGGGATCCACCGATGAGGACGGCGATGACGTTGATGATGGTGCCGGTCATGGGCTTTTGCTGGCGCTTTCGCAGTTGGGGGAGGAAGGAAACCGGGATTGTTCAATACACATGATTGATGTAAACTATACACATTCGCTAGTGTACACCAACAGGGGGCTTTGATGCGAACGAACGTGGTGATCGATGACGAGTTGATGGCCGAGGCCATGCGCTGCACCGGCCTGAAGACGAAACGGGCCGTGATCGAGGAGGCCCTGCGCACCCTGATTCGGTTGAAGTCCCAGGAGCAGGTGCGCGCACTCCGGGGCAAGCTCCGCTGGGAAGGCAACCTGGCCGCCATGCGAGAGGGGCGTGTCTCCCGTGTGGATCGTTGACTCCTCGGTCTGGATCGACTACTTCAACGGCGTGGCCACACCCCAGACGGATATCCTGGACGCTGCCCTGGGCCAGCGGGAGCTGGGGATCGGGGATCTCATCCTCTGCGAGGTGCTCCAGGGGTTCTCCCGCCCCCAGGACTTTCGGGAAGCCCAACGAGCGTTGGCCCTTTTCCCGGTCTTCTCCATGGTGGGGCCGGAGATAGCGCTGAAGAGCGCCCAGAATTACCAGGCCCTGCGCCGTCGAGGCATCACCGTGCGCAAAACTATGGACTGCCTCATTGCCACGTTCGTCCTGGAGAACGGTTTTGCCCTGCTCCACAACGACCGAGACTTCGAACCGTTCCAGGCGCACTTGGGCCTGAAAGTGGTGGAAACCGGCTAAGATCGGCCTTCCCCTGGACCTCGCTTCTCCTTCTTCGTTTTTCTCCCTGCCCGCACGAACTCCCGTACGGCCGCGCCCCGCTGGCCCTGGGGCAGCTTGCAGAAAGTCTCCCCCACCAGGATGGCGTCCACCCCCATCTCCGCCACCCGGCCCACATCCTCCGGGCTGCGGATGCCGCTCTCGCTCACCACCACCCGATCCTCAGGGATGAGGGCCCGCAGCTGGGCCGTGGTCTCCAGGTCCACGGTGAAGGTGCGCAGGTCCCGGTTGTTGATGCCGATGATGCGCGCGTCCACGGCCAGGGCCCGCTCCACCTCCGCCGGGTCGTGGACCTCCACCAGGGCCTGCATGCCCAGCTGGTGGGTCAGCTCCAGGAGCTCCCGCAGCTGCCGGTCGCCTAGGACAGCCACGATGAGCAGCACCGCGTCCGCGCCGGCCATGCGGGACTCGTAGATCTGGTACTCGTGGAAGAGGAAGTCCTTGCGCAGGACGGGCACAGGGCGGTTGATGGCCTGGAGCCGCTCCTTGATGGCGGTGAGGTACGCCAGCTTCCCCTGGAAGAAGCGGGCGTCGGTCAGGCAGGAGATGGCCGCCGCGCCGTTGCGGGCGTAGGTCTCCGCGATACGCTCCGGGTCCCAGTCCCGGGCGATGAGGCCCTTGGAGGGGCTGGCCCGCTTCACCTCGGCGATGAGGCTGACCCCGGGCTGGGCCGTGAGCGCGGCGGCCAGGTCCAGGGGTTCTGGGACCACCTGGGCGAATGCCTTCACCTGGTCCAGGGGCATCTCGGCCATCTGCTTGGGCAGCTCCTGGCGCTTCCAGGCCATGATGTACTCCAGCAGCTTGCCCCGGCGCCGGGCCTGCTCCATCTGAGAGGGGCGCTTGGATCGGGTGGACATGGCGGCTACGCCTCCCCGAAGCGGCGGGTCTTGGCGATGAAGCGCTCCAGCACGTCCAGCGCGGCGCCGGAGTCGATGCTCTCCCGGGCTTCGGCCAGACCGGCCTCCCAGTCCCCGCACTCGGTGCTCAGGGCGGCCGCCGCGTTGAGGAGCACTGCGTCCCGCTTGGGCCCCTGGATCTCCCCGCTGAGGATCCCCCGCAGGATGGCCGCGTTCTCTGCCGCGTCCCCGCCCCGCAGATCCGCCAGGCGGGCCCGGGGCAGGCCCAGCTCCTGCGCGTCCAGCTGGAAGGTGGTGACCTGGCCCTGGTGCAGGTGGCTGACCCGGTTGGGACCGGTGGTGCTCAGCTCGTCCATGCCCAGCTCCGTGTCCGTGCGGCCGTGGACCACGAAGGCGGCGGTGCTGCCCATCTGTCCTAGCACCCGGGCCATCATCTCGGTCAGGGCCGGGTCCGGCACACCGATGACCTGGTGGGTGGCGTTGGCCGGGTTGGTCAGGGGGCCCAGGATGTTGAAGATGGTGCGGGTGGCCAGCTCTCGCCGGGGGCCGATGGCGTGGCGCATGGCCGGGTGGTAGCGGGGGGCGAAGAGGAAGCCGATGCCCACCTTCTCGATGCACTCGGCCACCTGCTCCGGCCCTAGCTGCAGGTTGACCCCCAGGGCCTCCAGCACGTCCGCGCTGCCGGACTGGCTGCTGTTGGAGCGGTTGCCGTGCTTGGCCACCTTCACCCCGTGGCCAGCCACCACGAAAGCCACGGTGGTGC
>WGCB01000483.1 GCA_015494005.1 Caldilineaceae bacterium | reverse complement strand
TCCGGAACATGTGCCTTGAGACTTCTACAAGCTTAGTCGCTCATTTGGGTCTCACCGGGCGGACTCCGAGCGACAGGATTCCGTCCCGGCTAGCCGAAAGTTCTTAGACGACGGTATCGGCGTCCCGTCGCCGCAGCTCGCAGTCTATGACGGCGACCGCCCGGCCTGCTGGCCGCACCGGACGGGCCGTGACCCCGAAGGGTCAGCCTTCATTAGGCAGCCATTGCCGCAGGAGCGGCGCTGGCGAAGCCGAAGTTGAAGGTTTTGCCTGTGTTCTTGGCATTTATAGGTGTTGCGCCTTTTTAACGTAGTCGACGCTCTACGGCTTGCCATCTCAAGGCATCCAATGCCCCGTCGAAGCCGTTCATCCCCATGCTCAAACTATACCACACTTTGGCCGATTTGCCAAGATAGCAACGTAAGAATTTTGTTAGTTTTTGTGGCCCCATCGGCCCAGTGCCTCCCGCGTTGCCGTTCCGCCGATCTGGAACGTTGACCTGACCATCCGTTTTTCTCTCCTTGACTTCCTTGACTAAGACGTCTCAATTGAGCTGTTGGTTTCAGCCCCTCCGCTCCCGACCACGGCGTGGGTTTCCGCGTCGGGCCGGGAGCAGAGGACTCAGGGGCATGGACTCAGGCCTCTCGGTACTTTTCCGCCAGGTTGGCCAGGTGGATGCGGCGCTCACCGTAGCGGTTCTCCAGCCTCCAACCCCACCGCAGCAGCCGCCGTCCCAGCCAGGAGAGGCTGCGACCGTGGATGGGTCGCTGGGGCTGGCAGTGCGCCTTGATGAAGTTGTGCTTGGCAGCTTGTTCTTGCAGCGCTTTGTAGCGTGCGCGTTCCGCTTCAGGGTTCGGCAACAGGATCATGGAATGGCTCCTCGTAGGGAATGTGGTCGATGCGCGACCAGGATGTCACAGGGTGGATGGGCGGTCCCGGAGTCATGGCGCCTCCTTTCCCTCGGGATGGGTCTGTTCGCTTGCTGGATCGGATGGACGGAAGCCCTTGACCGCCGCTGATCTGTCCACGTTCCTTGGCTCAGCAAGGGAGCGTGGCCCTAGGGCGCGGATGTCAAGATGGCTTGGGCGCGTCGCAGCTCTGGGAACGGAACCGGTGCACTCGGTGGCCGCCTTGGGCTGGACGTGGGTTAGGGCGATACAGGGTGTGGCTGGGATTTGCTGCTCTTGGCCCGTGGTTCTGGGCACAAAAAATCCCGCACAAGGTGGAAGCGTGCGGGACACAGGGGGCCGACGAGGCTCAGGCCATCAACAGAGGCAGGCTCCATTGGGGAGAGCGAGGAAGGCTGTGTCTCCGCATCGCGCGCAGGTGAAATCCTGGGTGAGGATTCCCTGTCCGTGGAAGGGCATATGCTTTTGCATGGAATGCCTCCTTGTGAACGATGCGAGAAACACGGAGAAGCGCTGGGCTTCGAAGGAGAAGGGTGGCCTGCTCAGGCCAGGGCTCCAGCATAAGGCCTGGCGGGGTCCCTGTCAAGGGGGGCAACCTTAAATTTTCGTCCCGGTTTCTGCCTGGAACCAGGTCGGGACCGTCGGTTACCTGACGGAGCGGGCCATCAGCCCGGCGTTTCTTGGGCCTTCCCCGGGACGAAATCCAGGCGGGCGGACCAGCCCTGGCCCTGGCGGCTCGCCTTCCAGACCCCGGCCGGGGGCAGGGGATTGTTGCCGTCGAAACGGGTGCGGTAGCTGGCCAGCCGTTCTGGCTCCACCCCCAGGCGCTCCAGCAGAATGCGGATGGGACCGCCGTGGCTGACCAGAGCGATGGGGCCCTCCTGTTGGCTTTCCGCCACCACCCGCTGCCAGAACGTCCACATGCGCCGCCCCACCGCCTCCTCCGTCTCCTGGAGCTCCCACTCCCGGATGTCCCAGACGATCTCCACCGGGACTCCCATCACGGCCCCGGCCAGCTCGGCCGTGTGCTGGGCCCGTTCCAGGGGACTGGCGTAGATGCGCCGCACTCCCTCCCGGGCCAGGTACGCGCCCAGGGCCTGGGCCTCGGCCCTTCCCTGCTCCGTGAGGGGCGGACCCGGCGGCGTGTGGTAGGGGATGTCCGTGCGGGTCCAGTCCGGGGTGGCGTGGCGAGCCAGGTAGATCACAGGGTCGGCCATGGGGTGCTCCTGGGGTGAGGTGGCGCCTGGGCGGTGAGGACCAGGCAAGAAAAAGCACAGTCGTGTGCTTTCACCGCTCCGCCAGGGAGCCAGGCGCCCCCGTGGCACCCAGGGCGGGCCGCTTACCGCTGCTGCCTTCCGGCCCTGACGGGGTTCACGGTGCCCTGCCGCACGGGACCCAGCACCTGACGGAGCGAGGGAAGCACACGACTGTGCAAACCAACTTGCGCAACGAACTGCAAACATGAAAAGGCGGAGAGGGAGGGATTTGAACCCTCGAGGGCTTTCGCCCTACGAGCTTTCCAGGCCCGCGCACTCGGCCAGACTATGCGACCTCTCCGTACGCCCCCAATTATACAGATTTCGGGCGTTTTGGGCAAATTTTTAGCCTTCAGACCCGCTCTGGCGGGCCTGGCTCGAGGACGATCAGAGGACCTGCATGCTCTCCCGGGCCGCGGCCAGGGTGGCCTGGATCTCCTCAGGACCGTGGGCGCTGCTCAGGAAGCCCGCCTCGAACTGGCTGGGCGCGAGGTAGACGCCCCGCTCCAGCATGGCGTGGAAGTAGCGGCGATAGCGCTCCGTGTCCGCCCAACGCTTGGCGCTGGCGTAGTCCCGGATCCGGGCGCCCTCCTCCCCCAGGAAGTAGAGGCCGAACATGGTCCCCTCCCAGCCGGCCTGCACCGGGACGCCGGCCTCCTGGGCCGCCTCCACCAGGCCGGTGACCAGCTGCTCCGTGGCCTGGGCGATGGCCGGGAAGACCCCGGGTTTGGCCAGCTCCTGCAAGGTGGCCAGCCCCGCGGTCATGGCCAGGGGGTTGCCCGAGAGGGTGCCGGCCTGGTACATGGGGCCGGCCGGGGCCACCGTCTCCATGATCCGCCGCTTGCCCGCGTAGGCCCCCACGGGCAGGCCGCCGCCGATGACCTTGCCCAGGCAGGTGATGTCCGGGTCCAGGCCCCACTTCTCCTGGGCGCCCCCCAGGGCCACCCGGAAGCCCGTCATCACCTCGTCCAGGATAAAGAGCGCGCCCTCCTCTCGGCAGAGCTTCTCCAGCCCCTGGAGGAAGCCCGGCTCGGGCAGGACGAAGCCCATGTTGGCCGCGATGGGCTCCACGATCACCCCGGCGATCTCCTCTGGATAGGCCTGGAAGAGGGCCTCCACTGCGGCCAGGTCGTTGTAGGGCGCGGTCAGGGTGTCCGCTGCCGTGGCCGGGGGGACGCCCGGGGAGTCGGGCAGGCCCAG